>JBILBT010000270.1:0-4241 GCA_044353545.1 Crocinitomicaceae bacterium
TTTGTTTGATTCTGTAAGGTTGATGGTTGTTTGCGTCGCAATGGTATATTCGTACAAATCACTGTTTGTGCTCAAAGCGAATGCCCTGCCTTGAAGTTTTTTTGACGTGTAAATGATCTTTTTGGAATCCGCGCTAAAACAAAACTGGTCTGTACCACCAAATGGAGGAAGTACGCCATCAAATACCTCATCACGTTGAATGTCAATCGCCTTTTGATACATCACAGGCAAGCCATTTTCATTCATGATTTGATGAAGAAAAAGATGACGGCGCTTGTAATCGTCATAATGATCCCAATGGCGGTACATCAAGTCATTCTCGATGCGTGCATTGGCCTTTGGCAAGTCAGAATATTTTGATGTCACATCACCACGCACTTCAATGGCTTCAATGGTCATGGCGTAGGTTTCATCGGGAGACAATCGAAAACCCTCCAATTCAATCGACTTGAACCTTGATACCGTGCGAATATTTGTTCCATCCGCATTTATTTTTCGAATTTGAAGCCCATCATCACCATTTGACATGAACCAAATGACATTGTTTTTCCCCCATTGTGCTTCCATTTCAGAAACTGGGGTGTTGGTCACTTGTCGCGAAACACCTGTTTTCACATCCATGACAAATAAATCTGTGTTTCCTTTATTTTCATCCATGTTGAATGTACGTTGACCATACAAGACCATTGTACCATCTGGAGACACCGTCCCACCCGAAATGCGGCGCATAGACCATAAAATTTCAGGCGTTAATGCCGTTTGAGCAAAGATTGTTGCGATGCAAAAAAATGCCAACAGAGAAATGAATAACTTCTTCATGAAAAAAATTTAGTGAGTGAAGGTATGAAAAAGCAGAAAACCATCGCCGCATGACAATGGTTTTCCGAGATAAAATTTTCGCGTTCTATTAGCGCACTACGGTAATATTTCCTTGTTTCATGCCCTCTTCGCATTTAAACACATAGAAATAAACCCCGGGCAACAGTGCTTTTCCACCGGCATCGTCGCCTTTGAATGCCGCAGAGCCATTTGTCAATGTGAACACTGAATTGCCCCAGCGATTGACAATTTCCATGGTATACTCGTTGCAAACAGCAAAAAGAGGGTCGATTTGAATTTCATCGTTGATTCCATCATTATCCGCCGTAATGACATTTGGAATGACCAAGTCATCAAAACCAAGAGAAGGAATAACAATTAAATCAAATGGTTCAGTAAACACGCAATCGTTGGAGGTGAACAAGGTCAAAGTACCCGTATAATTCCCTGCTGTGTTGAGATAAAACTCTACACTTTGCTGATTGTTTGAAAACTGACCAGGAACTGACCACAGCAAAGAGTCGAGGGTGATATTTCCAAGATTGATATCAGCATCGAGGTAAATCAAACCACATCCATCATCTATGGTAATGTTGGTTTCAGGAATTGCACCGACAAGAACGGGCATAGCAATGAAATCTGTACATCCGAAATCTGTTTCTGAAACCAGTGAAGCCATATAAGAACCCGCAGCTGGATATACATGTGTCGCACTCGGATCGGTTCCCGTTGTCCCGTCTCCATATGTCATGGTGTAATTTTGTAAATCGGTAGCATCAGGATTTCCTGTCCAAGATGAGTTATTGATAAAATCTATGGATGCGCCATCGCACAAATCTGTCCATGTAAAATCAACCGATGGCACCGCATGGAAATGCACAGTAAAGGTATCTTGATCTACACAGCCAAGAGCAGATGTTCCGGTGACTACAAAATCATTCAGCACACTTGGAGTTCCGTTTGCAGTGACATTGATCAGAGATTGGCCAGAGCCCAACGGATTGTTTGACGGCAGTGCTGTCCATGCATATTGAGCGATTGGGTCCTGCGGATCAGGCACCGCAGTCGCACTGAAATTCACTTGATTGCCGCAGACATCCAAAGGTCCAGTGTAAGTGACAGTTGGCAAGGAAAACACATCAATCGTCGCTGAAGTAGGCGGAGAAACACAGCCCCCGATTGTCGATGTTAGACTAAGCGTCACTGATCCTGCTGTTGCCGGATAGAAGACAATGGTGTCATTTGCTGGCAAAGCATTTCCTGAGGCATCAAGCCATGAAAATCCGAGAGGCGCCGCCACTTGATTCCAGAAAAGCAATGAATCCTGAGCACATACAGGTCCGTTCGTAAAGATTTGCGGAGCTTGAGGTAGTTCAACAATGGTTATGAGCACTGTATCGGGCAATAATTCACAGGCATCAGGTAAATTTCCAGAAATGATGTATTGACCTGCATTCACCAACTGTGCATCAGGAATTGTTACGGTCAGACCCGCAGCTGAGTATCCATTTGGTCCAGTCCACTGATAGGTGGCTCCAGGCAATTGTGTCGTGGAAAAATTAATGTCATCACCGGTACAATACGATTGACCATCCATTTGAATTTCATATCGGTAAGAAGCAAAATCACTAAAATAGCCAAAACGACAACCTGAACTTGCTCCACCATGAATAAGGCCTAGATGGAATTTCTCGACCGTATTTTCCAGCCGTGAATTTTGGAGAGCAGTGACAAATGCGGTAGCGTCAACTTGTGCATACATCCAGGCGTTGCCCGTTCCGGGAACAAAGTTGAAACTTGCAGGGTTAATCAAGGCAGGATTACCGTTGAGAACAAATGAATTTTCACCACCCGCTGGCACCAAAATGTTCAAAGCAAAAAACTCATTTGTCGAACGTACAAAAGGGACGACGTTCGATCCGGTGCAGACAATTGGAGGCAAAATTGCTTCGCCCACCTCACACCCAAAACCAGATTGGTGCAGCACATATGCAGGCTCAGAAGTTTGAATGTAGGCCGTCGGAGTACTCAAGGTATGCACATAGGTTTGTGAGATATTGATCGTTCCTACCACGGTGCCATCAATGGTAATTTGTGTGCCATTCGTAGCCGCAACGATGTACAATTTATCGGGACCATTTAAGTATCCCTTAATTGCAATGTACTCGGATCCGATAATTGAAGTTGGAATCAATTGATCCCCCATTAAATCTGCACAACCTCCGTAAGGTGTACCCTGTGCGGTGTCGTCTGATAAGGTTACTGCAATTGGTTTATCTGAAACGATCGCTGATCCGCCCAAATGTTGTCCTGCCGCTATACTGACATTTTCAGCACTATAGGTTTGCCCTTTGTTCAAAACAATGGTAAAAGGCACATTTGCTGCATGACCTACGATGTTTTGGGTAGGAACAATTGTGATTGTGGTATTGTCCTGCGTGGCAACGATGTTGAAAGCGGAACGCGCATAAGACGCATTGTTTAAAAAATTTTGAAAAGGTGTCAGAAATGAGGTGCCAACTGAATTTTTTCCCTTTAAAGAAAAGATATCCGGATTGCAGGCGCATGTTGGATTTACCTCATAATATGCCGTGATATTCGCCGTGGCTGAAATTTTAAACCCGTAGTTGAGCGTCGTATTTGCCGGTTTGTTTTCAACGATGTCAATCCAAGGTGTTAAATCTAAGGTTTGAGCCGAATTAGCAGCTAGATTTAATACTTGCGTTGGGAAAAGTGGATTTGCTGGCTGAGAAATGGTAATCGTCGCAGGATTGGTAAGCGTTGCAAACCGAAAAACAATTGGTCGATCACCATGCTGCTGAGCTACCTCTGGGGCAACAAACCAAAAGGCAGTATCAAGCTGGGCAGAAATTTGAAATGTCGCACTTAAAAAAAGGCAAACGATAAGTAGTTTTTTCATTATCAGAGTGTCGTAGGATTTGTAAAAATATCAAATCCACGAAATAAATGGTCATTTTTTGACAAAAACCATTTCAATTACTCAGAGAAAAGGAACATCCAAGTTCCATTCTTCAATTTTCTGTAGTTTTGTACCATAAAATTTACACAACTATGAAAACAAGTATACTAGTCCTTTCTTTATTTTTATGCCTTGGTGCATTTGCTCAAAATTGCACTCCAGCAACAGTAACTGACGATGGACTTCATCCTGACCCAAACACAAATCCAGGTCTACCCGTTGGATCTATCGGCAATTCTTATGAATCAATCATCACGATTAAGGTGCCATTGGCTCTTGTCGTTGACCTTTCTGCTCAAATTGGATTCCCAACACCCCCTGTAGGAACGACAGTTAATTCGTTGACCCTGAATAACCCCATCGGTTTACCAAACGGACTGTCACAAAGTTGTTTTCCAGCGAATTGTATAATGAATGGCGGAACAACAGGATGTATTGTTTT
>JBILBT010000271.1:0-4221 GCA_044353545.1 Crocinitomicaceae bacterium
TGACAATATGGCACGCATTGCCGAACAGCACACCTTGTTTGTCGATAGAATAAGCGCACATCCCGGAGTTTTGGATGCCCGACAGCAAGGAACTATCTTGGCGATCGAATTGAAAGATCCTTCAGGGCGAGCTTATTTTTCAAACATTCGAGATTTGGCCTATGCCTTTTTTCTTGAGCGTGGATTGCTGATTAGACCTTGCGGAAATGTGGTTTTTTTAAATCCTCCGTATTGCATCAGCAATGCCCAATTGGATCTGGCTTATCAGGCAATTCATGATTTCATCGAAACGCTTTCATTGGCGGATTAACATTTTTTTTCAGTTGTCAGCGATCAAATCCTGCTTTCATACGTTATTCTAACCGTAAAACTTTCTCATATGATCAAGCCCTTCTCTTTCATTTTCGTCATTGGAACATTGTTTTCATGCACAGCACAAACTAAACCAGTTCCTGGATCAGCACGAACAGAACCGAGAGACACTACCAAAAAGTACAACACGCTAAGCGCTCAAGAGGAAAAAGTTCTCCTTGAAAAAGCCACAGACCGCGCCTTTACAGGAACGTATTTTGATAAAAAAGACAAAGGAATTTATATCTGTCGCCGCTGCAACAATCCCTTATACATTTCAGAGGACAAGTTCGAATCGCATTGTGGTTGGCCAAGTTTCGACGATGAAATCGATGGGTCAGTGATTCGTGTGTCGGATGCAGATGGCATGCGTACAGAAATTATTTGTGGAAATTGTCGGGGACATTTGGGTCATGTCTTTATTGGAGAAGGATTTACAGATAAGGATACACGTCATTGTGTCAATACGAGTTCGCTAAGATTCGTTCCCGCGGCAGAAACCAAGAGTTTAGCCCCTGTGATTGAATAAATGTGCTAATTTTGTGAGACTTAACTCAGAACTGTGCGCATCGACGACCTATTTAAACAATTCACAGACATTAAATTTCAAGCCGATAAACTTCTTAAGTCAGATGCCGCTGATCACGATGCAGTTTCACGTTTTGCTGAGCAATCAGAAGAAATCCGTCACTCATTGATAGAGATGCAGTTGAATGATGGCTTATTGTCTTTAGTGCATGACATCCATGAAATCGATTCTGATTTTCAGCCGAAATGTTCCTTTGGGGTAAAGTTACTCGGGGTAATCACTTTTGGAGTTTCGAAAAAAGGATATATCCGAAAAAAGCGCAAAGCCTATTTCCTGTTTCATATTCGAAATACACGTGATCAATACATCTATCTGAATCTTCTGTTGAAGGAGATGTAGAAGGGAGTAAGAGTTACGAATTACGAATTACGAGTTACGAATTACGAATTACGGTTTTGATGACTGCGTCAATTTGCTGCCTTTGGCAATTCGCGAAGCAATCAAATTCTCAATTTACGAAGCAATCAAATTCGCGCAGCGATCAAATCTCAAATTTTTATTTCTTAATTTTTAACCTTTCATTCTTAAAGCTCAATCTCCCCAAAGAACTTAAATTCAACGCGTCTATTCAGCGCTCGGCCTTCACGAGTTTCGTTTGGTGCAATGGGTGTAGTAAGTCCCATGTATTCTATTTTAAATCGAGCTTTTGGAATCCCTTGTTTAACGAGGTAGTTGCGCACTGCTTCAGCACGTTTGCGAGATAGGGTGTTGTTGTATGCTGCTGTTCCTGTGTTGTCTGTATGGCCTGAGATAATTACAATAACATCAGCACGTTCCTTGAGCACTAAGGCCAATTCGTTTAGATACGTTTTTTGAAGGCTGTCAATATACGATTTGTCGAAAGCAAATGTGATATTCTGGAGGTTGAAACGAGGTTTCACGGGCTCAACTGCTGGCTCAACTACAGCAACGATTTCAACAACAACAGGCGGAGGTGGCTCTTGTTGAATCAAAAACGTGTAGATGTCGTCTTGTTTTCCGGCGCTTGATCGGTTTGATGCAAAATATCCTGTCGAATCGTTTAAAAAGAAGACACTTAAATCGTCGTATTTCGAGTTGAATGGTTCACCAAGATTCGCAATAACCCCTTCTTTTAACTCGAAGTTGTCGAGTCCGCCAAGGGATTGCGTATTTGTGGAACTGAAGTACAAACGTCCATCAAAGACCATAGGGAAACATTCTGTGGAGTCTGAATTTATTTCATCCAGTGCAACAGGAGTGCTCCAATTTGCATCGGTAAACACACTGTAATAGATGTCATAGTCGTTTTTCTTTTTGCCCATGTTTGTCGCAAAATAAAGTCGCTTCGTTGCTGGGTCAAAGAAAGGATGTGTCACATTGTACTGGTCATTATTCAACGGGAACACGAAGGGGTTCGACCATTTCCCTTCTGAGCGAAGGGAGTAATAAATGCCAAGTTTGTTTTTGGCAGAACCTGAGTTGTTGGTAAAGAAGAAGATTCCGTTTTCTTGATCGATGCTCACTGGGCCATCGTTGAGAGAAGAATTCACGGAGGTCTCAAGACCTGAAGCGCTTATAAGTTTAAGTTCTTGCTTGGCAAAGACATTTAAAATGAAAACATCAGAAAAGGGTTTCAAACTTACCTCGTCTGTGGGCATATTGCCATTGATGTCTTTTGCTGCTGCCGATACAAAAGCGATTTTTCCATTGATTAGTCGTACTCCATAATCGTCAAATGGGGTATTGAACGAAACGGTATCTATGCTTACCTTTTGTGCTAGGAGCGAACTTGATGCAAAGAGAAGAAAGGAAATCAGTACGAAGAAAAAGCGCATGTTGAACGATTACAATCAATTAAAGAAACGTGGGCTGTCAGCAGTGCGAACCGCTTTGTTGAACTTAAGACGCAAGGCCAATTCATGAGACTGAATAGAAACTTTGTTCATTGCGTTCATCGGATAGGCATACGAGTAACCCACATAGAAACGGTCTTTGATGTTTACGCCAACGATTGCTCCGACGCTTCCCTTCAGGTGGTATGTTAAACCGAAATCGATGAGCTTCTTTGCTGTAAAAACAGCATTGATGTCCATGCTTAATGGGCCACCATAACCAAAAATAGCCATCACACTTGGACGCAATTCAAGATGTTGTCCAAGTTCAAGGTTTACTCCGGCGTAGGTAATGTATCCTCCTTTCTTGTCGATGAAATTGCTCATGTCCATGCGGTTGAAGCGCAGAGAAGCAACGCGAGGAATGGAGAAACCAACATATACCTTTTTGGAATAAGCAAGAAATCCAAATCCAGCATTGTACGACAATCCCGTAGTGAGGTTGTTCATCATGTCTGGATCGTTGGCCACCGTCGTTGAAAGTTCGGAGGTAATCACAGAATGGTTGATTGCTGAAAGTTTCAATCCAGCAGAAATCTTCCAGTTGTTGTTGATCTTCAAATGGTACGCACCCACAAGATTCAAACTTGTGGATTGTACTGGACCTGTTTGATCGGAGATGAATGTTGCACCTGCACCGAAGTTGTCAAACACACGGAAGTTTCCCGAAACAGTGGCTGTCTTGGGGGCGCCAGGCATTCCCACCCAATATTGGGTACCAACTACCGAAACATCAGAGTACTCATTCGATCCCGCTTGAGCAGGATTGAGTGTAAGTGCATTGAATCGGTACTGTCGATAACTTGGGTCCGTTTGTGCCCGTGTCTTTTCCAGGGAAAGAATTCCGAGGGAAAGAATGGTCAATTGTATGGCTAGCTTTTTCATAATCGTTCTGAAAAATTTTGTGTTATTGTTTCACTCGGTTGATGTAAACAAATCCTTTTTTGATTTCACCGTTCAAAGTCAAGACATAGTAGTACGTTCCATCAGGAAGTGCTTGACCATTGTCTGAGCGTGTTCCATCCCAATCGTTGTTGTACGTTTTGCTTGAATACACTTGGTTTCCGTAGCGGTTGAATACATCAATACTGCGTTCGTTGTAGAATTCGATGTTTCCGACGACAAACAAGTCATTGATGTTGTTTCCATTCGGAGTAAAGGCCTCAGGAATATCGGCTTCAATCGGATCGCTTGTTCCATCACAGGAGTCATCTATTCCATCGTTGTCCGAATCAATACCGTTTGTTTCAACAGTTACTTTAATCGTCGTTACCGTTGTGTTTCCATTGACATCAATTAAAGTTACTGTGATGGTGTTTTCACCAACATCTGCACAATCGAAATCGGATTGGCTGATTGTTGTGCTTGAAAGACCACAGTTGTCAGTTGATCCAAGGTCGATGTCAGCAAATGTGATACTTGCCGTTC
>JBILBT010000272.1:0-4213 GCA_044353545.1 Crocinitomicaceae bacterium
CCACATTTTACAGCAACCTCACTAGCGAAATATTTGGCAAATGCGCCTTGTTTTGTCATTGGCATTTTTTTGTTTTTCAAATCTGCAGCTTGATAGGTCAAAAGCTCTGCAGCTTCCACTTCTGTTGCCATGTCAGCTAGTTTAAAACTAATGGCTTGAAACTTAGCGATTGGATGACCAAATTGTTCGCGTTCCTGCGCATATTTAAGGGCCGATTCATAAGCTCCGCGTGCCACACCGCAGCTCAATGCAGCAATTGAAATTCGACCACCATCTAAAATTTGCATGGCCTGTTTGAATCCTTGTCCTACCTCACCAATGACTTGGCTTTCGTGAACGCGTACATTTTCAAATATCAATTCTGCTGTTTCACTCGCTCGAACACCAAACTTTTCTTTGATTTTCACCGCAGAAAAACCAGGAGTACCTTTCTCAATGATGAACGCTGTGATTCCGTTGCTATCGAGTAAATCCCCTGTTCGCACGAGCACAACTGACACATCTCCTGACAAACCATGTGTAATCCAATTCTTCGTCCCATTGATTACCCAATGGTCACCTTCTTTTACGGCGGTAGTTTTCATGCGCATGGCGTCAGACCCTGTATTTGGCTCCGTTAATCCCCAAGCACCAATAAATTCACCACTTGCCAATTTCGGCAGATATTTTTGTTTTTGCTCTTCGGAACCATGGTAGTAAATATGTCCCGTACACAATGAATTGTGAGCCGCAACGCTTAAGCCAACGCCTCCACAAACTCGTCCCAATTCCATGAGCGCAGTCGCATATTCGTGATACCCAAACCCTGATCCTCCATACGCTTCTGGGATATAAATCCCGAGCAGACCGAGTTCACCCATCTTCTTCATGGCATCGACAGGAAAATATTCCTCATCGTCCCATTTTTTCATGTTTGGTCTAATTTCCTTTTCAGCAAAATCACGCACCATTTGTGCTATCATTTTTTGATTTTCATTCAGTTCAAAGTTCATAGCTGAAAAGTTGAATTTGTTGTTTTTTGGTTGTTTTTTTAAAAGCGGACTAAATTAACGATTTTGTCCGAATAGGCTTGTAGTTTTTCATTGCCACAAAGGAAATCAAGCGACACTAAGAAATTAAATCCAACTACTTGACCTCCGCATTGCTGAATTAGCTCTGCAGCAGCAGCAGCGGAACCACCAGTAGCCAATAAATCGTCATGGATAAGCACGCGCTGCCCCGGATGGATGGCATCAACGTGCATTTCGATGGCTGCGCTACCATATTCCAAATCGTATTCGTAGGTAATTTTCTTGTAGGGTAATTTGCCTTTTTTCCTAAGCAGAATAAATGGCAATCCCAAACGCATGGCGAGTGGATAACCAAATAGAAATCCCCGGCTTTCGATTCCAGCAATGGCATCAAGCTCTTGGTCTTTGTAGATTTCTACTAAATGATCGAGCACATCTACAGATAAAATGGGATCGAGCATAATGGTTGAAATGTCTTTAAATAGGATCCCTTCCTTCGGGAAATCCGGCACATCGCGGATGGTACTTATCAGTCGTTCTTGCAGATTCATATCACAAAGATACATACGGTTTCAATTTAATGAACACTTCTTCGTTCACCAATATCGATTCCTTGATCTCTTCGACTGATTTAAAGCCGCCCTTACGTGTGCGAATTTTAATGATTGAGTTTGCGATGTTCCAATTTAAATAGGGGTGCGCTTTCAATTCTTCTGCCGTTACCGTGTTCAAATTTATTTTCCTAAGGCCCTCCAAATCAATCGAAATAAATTCGATTATTTCTGAATATTTGGACTCATCCATTTTCCATACTTCGAGCAATTGTTCTTTACGAATAAATCCACCCAAACGTTCTCTGTACCGAATGATGTTCTTGGCATAAAAAGACCCAACTCCAGGAATTTTTTCTAATTGCTCTTGTGTTGAACCATTCACTTCAACAAGAATTGGCAAAAACTTTTTTACAGAAGTGGATTTATCCGAAACGGACTCTCTATTGGCACTTACATAAAATGTAGAATCCTTTATGCGTTCAAACAAAGCCTTTGGAATAACAAATATTTTTGACAATTCTTCATTCGATCGAATTCCTCTTGTTGCATAGCGCATGACAACAGCAGCTTGTTTTTCTGATAAGCCTAAATACATCCAATCTTTCAGTGAATAAACATTGGGATCAAAAGCATGAGGTGGCGAACGGTATTTAAGGCGTTTTGCATAGTTGCTGCGGCCCTTGAATACATTTTTACGATAGGCAGATTTTAATTGGTCAATTTCCTTCGCTTCGATAAATATCTTTGGTGATGGAGAAACCAAATCATACAAGCGAGGAACAAAAACGATAAATAAGGCAATACAAATCAGTGCATACACCCCTTGACGACTTCGTTTTGAAATGTAAAAGTTGTCATGGTTTTTCATGAGTTACTCCTCCTCAAAAATGACGTGCGAAGCAAAAAAAAGAGTGTACAAGAAAAGTAAGACTCCTGTAGGAATCTGATTTGGAAGAGTGGTTTCATACGATATTATTTTTCTAGTTCGTCGTTCTCTTGGAAAGAGTCTGGTTCAGAGTGATTCGGTATGGATAAAACCTTCCAAAAGAAATATCCTGTAATGAGCGTCACACTAGACCACACAACAATCACTAAGATCAATGCTGGAGTTTCCATAATTAGTACAATTTAGAGGATTGATTTCGTTTTGATGCAATGTACACAAATACACAGATCAATGCAAAAAGTGCAAGAAGTAAGAAGCGTGCCATCCACCCATAGAACGATGTATCCTTGGTGGCATTTTCAATGATTCCTGGAATTGCTCCGATAAAGACAACAATTAAAAACACTGGAGACACGAATTGAATGATGAACCTAAATATTTTTGGCACCTTAATGTCTGCACCAGCGTTGATTTCAGCCCATCCTTTATCCATACCAAAGACCCAGGCAAATAATACAATTTCGACCAAGGCAAAGACGACCAAGGCAATTGTACCCGCCCAATAATCAAATTCATTGAAGGCATCAGGACTCATAACGCAAGGTATTCCGAGTAAGAAAATGATTCCTCCAAAAATCCAAGCACCTCTTGACTGGCGAATGCCAAAATTATCGTCTAAGAAGCCCATGACGGGTGTGCCCATGGCAAGGGACGACGTAATTCCAGCGAAGAACAGCAAACCAAACCACATTAACCCTGCAACGACTCCAAATGCTCCCCAATCGGCGAATAACTTTGGCAAGACCGCAAATCCGATTCCAAGACCCGATCCACCAGAAACCATATCAGTTACAGCCTCAATACCCAAATAGCCAATAGAAATTGGGATAATAATCATGGAACCGAGTACCACCTCAACGAATTCATTCATCCATCCTGCAGACATCGCATTGAGTGCAATGTCTTCTTTTGAATTTAAATAGGAGGCGTAGCAATGTATACTACCCATTCCTAATGAAAGAGTGAAAAAGATTTGTCCAGCAGCGGCTACCCACACCTTGAAACTCCAAATGGTACTAAAATCCGGATTCCATAAATAGTTCAATCCAACAACACCGTCATTGATCGCACCATCTGGTGAAGCCTGAAGGGAAATCCCCGTAATCCCGAGAATCAATCCGAAAAGAATCAACAAAGGCATTCCAATCTTTGCCACCTTCTCAACACCACCACTAAGACCGCGTGATAGAATCCAAGTATTCATCAACAAGCAAATAATCCAGAAAATTACTGGATGGCTCGTGCCAAGCTCTATATAATTTTGAAAGAATGCTTGAACTTCAGTTTGAGACATTCCTGTAAATGTACCGGCTACAGAATAATAGGCCCATGAAAGCGCCCAAGATTCGAGGTAACAATAAAATGCTGCAACGGCGATATTGGTGAAGATTCCGAATACACCGAAATACTTCCAATACGGCGCTTTGCCCATGGCGTCAAAGATGAATGGCGTGGAGTGCTGCTTGAATTTACCTCCAAATCGACCCATTGACCATTCAACGAAAAGCAAAGGAAGTCCCATCAGCAAGAAACAAACGAGGTAAGGTATGATAAAGGCACCGCCACCATTTTCAATGGCTTGTGCAGGAAATCGCAAGAAGTTCCCAAGGCCTACGGCATTCCCCGCCATAGCGAGAATTAATCCAACTCTGGAACCCCAGCCAGCAGAAGCAGTATTCGACATTGTAAGTTTAGTTTAGTTT
>JBILBT010000056.1:0-13081 GCA_044353545.1 Crocinitomicaceae bacterium
CTTATCCTTCGGAAAAAATCAATTATATTTGCACCCTCATAACCGAGAATATGGCGAGGTAGCTCAGTTGGTTAGAGCGCAGGATTCATAACCCTGAGGCCGAGAGTTCAAATCTCTCTCTCGCTACATAAACAAAAGGCTTTTCAGAAATGAAAAGCCTTTTTTGTTTCGACCATGCAGAAAGCAGGATTCATATACATCAGCCGACGGCCGAAAGTTCATACGTCTTTGGCCGGAATCTCTCTCAAAATTCCCCCTTACGCGAACCATTAAAATGGTTGATGCATTTCTTCAATCCCTCTTATTATACCCCGGGTTGAAACACTAAAACCCGAGGTTAAAACCCGGGGCAAGGATAAACGATTGTAACATCTAAACTAACTCCCCAACTTTTGGTTATGATTCAATAATACCTCTGTTCGACCCCGATGGGGTCGTGATTCTTACAATGGATCAACAGTCAACAAATGTTTGACCCCGATGGGGTCGAACATCGGCCTTACTCGCAACATTCCCCTTAGGTAAACCATTAAATGGTTGATTCATTTCGATTCCAATTCCAATCCTTTTTCTACCTCGGGTTGAAACCCTAAAACCCCATGTTGAACCCAGGGGTTGGGATAAACGATTATAACATCTAAAATAACTCCCCAACTTTTGGTTGTGATTCAACAAAACCTCTGTTCGACCCCGTTGGGGTCGTGATTCTTACAATGGATCAACAGGCAACAAATGTTTGACCCCGATGGGGTCGAACATCGGCCTTACTCGCAACATTCCCCCTTAAGTAAACCATTAAATGGTTGATTCATTTCGATTCCAATCCTTTTTCTACCCCGGGTTGAAACCCTAAAACCCGAGGTTAAAACCCGGGGTTTGGATAAACAACCCATTTTTATTCCTCCCCAACTTTTGGTTATGATCCGTATTACTCTGGTTTATGGACCCCATCGGGGTCTAACCTTTGTAACCATAAGCTCTCGCGAAAACCAATGACCCCATCGGGGTCAAACAATCCTTTATCGAAATGGATTAAGCTTCTTGATAGATCAAGTCAATTCCAAAATTCCCCTTAGGTAAACCATTAAATGCTTGATTCATTTCGATTCCAATCCTTTTTCTACCCCGGGTTGAAACCCTAAAACCCGAGGTTAAAACCTGTGGCTGGGATAAACGATTATAACATCTAAAATAACTCCCCCAACTTTTGGTTGTGATTCAATAATACCTCTGTTGGGCGAGAGATCTGAATTATCGAAACTTGCAGAAAATACAATTTACGATACTATCAATTCAATTGACTTTAAAAAAAATTGAAATTTTTAAAATGCGAATAAGCAACACAAACTTTTTATTATCAATAATTTAGTTACCTTACAAAAAATACAACTTATTTACTCATTGAGATAGGCTATACCCTATTTCCAAACCAAAAAGTATGAAAAAACTATTGTTATGTTTTATTGTATCAGCATCATTTATTGCTTGTACAAACCAAGAAACAAAAAAAGCTGAAAATTCTGTAGAGGACAAAGACACCGGTACTTGGACTTCTTTAGACTCAAAAACAATTAAAGTAAGAGAATTACTTGAAGCCTATGTCAAAAATGACTCAAGCGTCGTTTATGAAATAGTTGCTGATACGGTAAATTTTAGCGATCAATTTGCTAATAACCAAGATAAGGGAGGAACTAAAGTAAATCCAGGTGGTCGTGTAGGACTTGTACAAGACACTCGAAATGCTCATCAATTATTTAGTGATATAAGTTTAACAACAGATAATATGAGAACTTTTGTTAGCAAGGATGGAAATATAGCTACGTTGTGGTGGGGTATGTGGTCTGGAACAGGAAAATTTACAAAAAATAAATGTACAGTTCCCGTTCATGCATATTTCTTTTGGGAAGATGATAAAATTGTAACTGCGGGACGATTTTTTGATCCTACAGTATCAAGAGATGAGTTAGCGGCATCTCAAAAAAAATAACTGGTTCAATTTAAGATTGGAAAAATACGACTGAGACCTCTAGTGATAGAGGTCTCTTTTTTTTTCTACAAGCTCGCGCAGAGTAATAAGGTATTTATTGATAAGCTTCAAGAAAATCCTGACCTTGAACCCAAGAATATTGCAAAGTATTTGGAGCTTACTTTTTAAAACAATCAATATATTTCTTGATAAGATGTGAGAGCAAAGAAAAACAGAGTGGAGTTTAAGCGCACTCGCCATTTATCCCGACTCTTCGGGACTTCACTTTCAGCCCTGTTTTAGTGGGTCCAAAGGCGTAGAACATTTCTATACCAACGTGAGGCTTGTTGATTGAAATAAAATAAAGATCTAGTGCATTTCCCCATCTGAACATACTTCCCTATCGGATGAACTCCAAGACCTCAATTCTTTCGGAAGTAGAAATACGAACGAAATAATGCCCCTTTTCCAAAGTGTGCACATTAATATTCGAAAAGATCTTGTTTTCACCGACAACAACTTGTCCGAGGTGATTGATGATTTGAAGTGATTGAACGGTTTCTGATGGCTGAATTCCTGAGATAGAGATGCTTTGATCACTAGGATTAGGGAAAAGAAACAATGCAGGATGATTGCTTAGATTTTCCAAACCACTCACACTTCCATTGTTTCCAATGTTATCGATGTAGATCACATTGTCCTGTGTACGGTTCGATAAATTGAAATCAGGGAAAATGATGATTTGATCTACAACCTGTGGGTACATTCCAATGAGCCCACATACGTTAAACTCTATTTCTTCCCATTGATTGATCAAGGTATTGGGCTTTTTCAATTCAGGTTGCGCGGCATTTGATGAAGAAGCAAATTTCAATCCTACATCACTGATCACCGTTTTATATACCATGATGCGAAACACGCAATTCGTTGCATCAAAAGCAAATGAACCTATTCCAGCTCCATGTTGTGATTCAAATCCTGCCCAAGGTTTACCCAATTGCAATGCTGTGAATTTTGCCACAAACAAAGATGAATTGATTCCTGATGGATCTGGATTGTCAACAAATTCAAGCGGTGGATTGCTGGAATCTTCGAACGTTGTCCAGTTCCAATTTATGCCTGTACCCCCTACTTCGAAGTCGATGGGTAGGTTTTGAGTGTTACCTACATGACAACATAAGGAAACTATAAAACAACAAATAAATTTTTTCATCGAAGTGCTTGTAAAATTAATTATGGTTAAATGTACAATTACTTCATCACATAGCCTACCTTATGCCATCTCCTATTTCAGTTTTTCTTTGATCATTCGCTTAAGTTCAGTGCAGACAACACTGCATTGAGTCCTTATCTCAACCCGCTCCATTTCATTCTCTCCCCCCTCCATTTCCCTCATCACCAAATAGTAATGTGCCGGCAAACAAAGTAAAATAGAAAGATGAAATGTCAATAAATCATCTGTTAGGAGCCAAAAAACAAAGGGAAAAAGAAGCATAAAACCTAAAGTCAGGCAAAACAGAAACAATTTACTAGTTACGATCTGAAACAACCTACACCCGAAAAGAATTAAAAGTAGGTTGAGGATTGATCTGTGCTGGTAGTCAGTTCGCAATTCCTCTTGGATTTGTTTATCGGTCTTATTTTCCATGATCGTTAAATTGAAATTTGAACGTTTCGTTATGATTTGTGACGATGGCTACTTCATATTTACAGATTATTTAGGCATCGATTCATCCCTGCATGAGTTCGTATACTTTTGGCAGATACTTTTTAACTGTTTCTTCTGAAATTGAATAGAGAAATTCTTCCTTCGTAATGTTAAACATTGAATACGAATCATCTTTACTATAAATCGATGCTGCAGCATGAATATCCATTCCGCCAGTTACTTCTGTTTTATGTATCGTTTCTCTCTCCTCAGTTGGGATTCTCAGCATTGCTTCATGACTTACGATTGCCCCGCCTTTCAAATCAGTTCGAGTGAGGATATAGAAAGGTGTGCCATACACAATTCTTTCATTTGTTTCGTGACAATAGGTAGCCATATAAAATAGGATTGATTCGAACTCTTAACGTGGTATATGAATTCCCATAACAGTTTAACTATGACCAAAAACAAGATGGATACAAGTGCCCAGTCACAAAAAATGAATTCTGTTCCATTCTTTCTATCAACCAATTCAATTCACAATCAATACTTAAAAAGCCTTTCAGGCATTGTCTTGAGCGACGAACATCTCAGCCTTTCTGTTGTTTACATAGTGACAATTGCAGTTAATCACCGCACCTAAAACCCTGGAAATTCAATAAGGAATGAGTTTGGAATCAATAGTAGTGAAACAAGAAATTGTCGTTGTTTGGTTCAAGCGTGACTTGCGATTTACTGACCATGCCCCGCTGTATCATGCGCAACAGCAAGAATTACCGATTCTGCTTCTCTACTGCTTCGAGCCTTCGGTGATGGCCTATCCTGATAGTGATGTGCGCCATTGGAGATTCGTGCATCAATCGCTGCAGGACATGCAGTCAAAACTGAATGAGTTAAATGCGAAATTGTACACCTTTCACGAGGAAGTCCCTGCCATTTTTTCAGCCTTAAACACCCTCTATACCATTCGAAGTGTATTTTCCCACGAAGAAATCGGCAACAAGCTTACCTATGATCGAGATAAAACCATGCAATCCTATTTTGATTCTCAAGGTATTGCATGGGAAGAATTTCCGCACAATGGTGTTGTTCGACGTTTAAAGTCACGGCTCGATTGGGAAAAAACATGGAAGCAACGCATGGAATCGATGCCTTGCTTGGTCAACGAAACAGATTGGAATTTCCTGGCTTTGAATCTAGATTTTTACGACGCAATCAAAGGTCCTGAGTTAAACGAAGAAATCACTGCCATAAACGCAAACTTTCAACCTGGCGGGGAGACCTCTGCCTGGAAATATTTAAACGGCTTTTTAAAAAATCGCCACGTCAACTATGCCAATCACATCTCAAAACCAAGTTTAAGTCGAACGAGTTGCAGCAGGCTCTCGCCCTATCTTGCCTATGGCAACATCAGTATGCGCATGGTCTACCGATACACCATGCAGCATTATAAAACGTCGAGAAACAAGCGCGCATTGTCTCAATTTATTTCACGCTTACACTGGCATTGTCACTTTATGCAAAAGTTTGAAGACGAGTGCCGCATTGAATTTGAACCATTCAATCAGGCCTATGCTTCTGTAATTAAACCCAAGAACGAAGCTTACATCAAAGCGTGGCAAGATGGTCAAACGGGTGTTCCATTGGTAGATGCCTGCATGCGCTGTTTAAAGGAAACTGGCTACATCAATTTTCGCATGCGCGCCATGGTTGTGTCGTTTTTTGTTTTCAATTTATGGCAGGATTGGCGGGAATTGCATTTCCTAGCACGTCAATTTTTAGATTACGAGCCTGGCATTCATTATCCGCAAATCCACATGCAAGCCGGCATTACGGGGATGAATACCATTCGCATCTACAATCCAATCAAGAATTCGATAAAACACGATTCAGAAGGTGTGTTCATTCTGAAATGGGTACCTGAATTGAAGGCGATCCCCATTGAGTTCGTCCATGAACCTTGGAAGATGAGCGAGTTGGAGCAGCAGATGTACGGTTTAACAATCGGGATCGATTACCCCTCACCCATTGTTGATTTAGAAGAAACCCAACGTTACGCATCCGATAAAATGTGGGGATCACGGAAGGATGAGGAGGTGAAAAAGGATGCCATTCGAATTTTGAAGAAGCACGTGAACAAGAAAAGTGGGCAAAGAAAAAAGTAGCCCCTTCTGAATAGGCTTTTCTTACATTTACAAAGGATGTCTGACTAAGGAATAAAACGCTTGTCCGACTAAACTTTTTGACACTTTTTCTGTTCTTTAATAAACCTTCATTCATGCCTAAGTCCGGTTACATCTTTACACCATTTGAAGCGCCTGAACAATCAACTTTTGACAAATTGTTTGAGATTTTCAGTGAGCTGATCACACATACATCAGGAGATGTGGATGAGGCCATTGATTGGTTAAAGATTCTCGATAAGGAATATTCCTTAACCACTGATGAATACACGATGGATGACTTCATTGAAGACCTTAAAAAGAAAGGGTACTTGCGTGAAGAAATTCAACCCGATGGAAATGGTCAACTCGCCATCACTGCCAAAACAGAACGTGTGTTGAGAAAGAATGCCATGGACCAAATCTTTGGGAATATCCGAAAAAGTGGGACAGGCAATCATAAATCTAAAAAAAGTGGCCAAGGTGATGAATTGACCGGTGAATTTCGTGATTTTCAATTTGGTGATTCGATTGAAAACATATCGATAACTGAAAGTTTAAAAAATGCGCAAATTAACAATGGCATAGGCGATTTTCGTTTGACGGAGAAAGATCTTGTTATTGAAGATACGCACCACAAATCGCAGATGAGCACTGTGCTGATGATTGACATTAGTCACAGCATGATCTTGTATGGCGAAGACCGCATCACCCCCGCAAAAAAGGTGGCCATGGCTCTCGCCGAACTCATCACAACTTCCTATCCGAAAGACACCCTGGATGTGATCGTTTTTGGAAATGATGCCTGGCCGATAAAAATCAAGGACCTTCCTTATTTGAATGTTGGTCCCTATCACACCAATACTGTTGCGGGATTGGAATTGGCCATGGATATCTTGCGCAGAAAACGAAATACCAACAAGCAGATTTTCATGATCACCGATGGCAAACCAAGTTGCCTTCGTTTGCCGGATGGACAATACTACAAAAACAGCAATGGGCTCGATCAAGTTATCGTGGAAAAGTGCTACACAATGGCGGCTCAAGCACGAAAAATGCATATTCCAATTACAACATTTATGATTGCTCAAGACCCCTATTTGCAATCATTTGTGGAAGAGTTCACAAAATCAAACAAAGGGAAAGCATTTTACACTGGCTTAAAAGGATTGGGTGAAATGATCTTTCATGACTACGAAACAAACAGAAAAAAACGAATCAATTAATTCTATGGATACGACAATCAACACCCTTGCTGCCTTGAAAGCATCTGGATACACTTCAAAAAGTATCAAAACTGAACTCAGAGACAATTTAATTTCAGCGTTAAAGACCGGTAAGCCTACATTCCCTCAAATGCTCGGGTATGAACAAACTGTGATCCCTCAATTGGAACGTGCAATCCTTTCCAAACACAATATCAATTTATTGGGTCTGCGCGGACAGGGAAAAACCCGCATCGCTCGATTGATGGTGAATTTATTGGATGAGTACATTCCTGTTGTTACAGGTAGTGAAATGAATGATGATCCTTTAAATCCAATCAGTCGCTTCGCGCAAGATTTAATTGCTGAAAAAGGAGATGATACGCCCATCTTTTGGATGCATCGTTCGGAACGCTTTTTTGAAAAACTGGCAACGCCAGATGTAACAATTGCCGACTTGATTGGTGACATTGACCCGATCAAAGCAGCCAATTTAAAGCTAAACTATTCAGATGAAAGAGTTCTACATTACGGGATGATTCCTCGCGCTAACCGTTGTATTTTCGTGATTAACGAATTACCAGATCTTCAAGCACGCATTCAAGTTGCACTGTTTAACATATTGGAAGAAGGTGACATACAAATCCGCGGATTCAAATTACGTCTACCTCTGGATTTACAGTTTGTGTTTACTGCAAATCCTGAGGACTACACCAACAGAGGCAGCATTGTAACTCCACTGAAAGACCGTATTGGATCTCAAATTTTAACCCACTACTCTACTGATATTCAAACAGCAAAAAAGATTACAGATCAAGAATCCGAAAAATTGGAGAATCGTCATTGCAGAGTCCACGTTCCGGAATTGGCCAAAGACATTCTTGAACAAGTCGCATTTGAAGCAAGGGAAAGTGAATACATAGATGCGAAAAGCGGAGTAAGTGCACGAATGAGCATTACCGCTTATGAAAATTTAGTAAGTACCGCAGAACGTCGAGCCATCTTGAACAACGAGCACGAAACAACTGTTCGTTTCAGCGATTTGATTGGAATGATTCCTTCCATTACCGGCAAAGTAGAGCTCGTTTATGAGGGCGAACAGGAAGGAACTTCGTTTGTTGCCAATCACCTAATCAGTGAAGCAACGAAAACACTTTTCTTAACTTATTTCCCAAAAATTGAAAAGCTTAAAAAACAAGATCAAGAAACTCCGTATGACGACGTGTTGAATTGGTTCTTTGAAGCAAATGCATTTGAATTGTCTGATGAAGCAAGCGGACCTGCTTATTTAAGCGCCTTAAGTGCCATTGAACCATTAACGAAATTGATCAAGAAATACCAACCACATGTGGCGGCAATCGACACGCCTTTTTTAATGGAATTCGTTCTTTGGGCATTGGTGGAACTGAAACAATTGTCCAAGCGAAGAACAGCCGATGGAATGGCATTCAACGATATTTATGATAGCATGATCAAAGGATTGTAACGTGCGGCAATAAAAGAATTGTTCATCTTTTTCTAAGCGCCTCTTTGGTGAATAATTACATTACAAGTGAAATGCTTATACAGAGGACACAGAGTAATTTTTTGATTAATAATTTAAAGCGGCAATAAAAGAATCGTTCATCTTTTTCTCCGCGCCTCTGTGGTAATTATCACATGACAAGTGAAATAAATATCCATAAAGCTTTTTTGTCGATTCATTCACTGGTGCTCCCCCTGAAAATTTAATTCCAATGGTTTTTAAATCGTGTTCGTCCATCCTGTAGAATGGTTCGTTCATGAATACCATTCAGTATTATTTGGGCACATATTCTAGAAATCTAAATGCCTTTCAAGCTTAAAAGAATTTTGAAAATTTGACTTGAAAAATAACAAACTACGGCAATTTTAATCCCTAGGAGGAAATCTAAATCAAATAAGTAATAGCATATCAATGAAAATAAAAACAAGCCGATGGATAGATAAAATAGGATTTTGGCGCTAATTGAAAAGATTGAAAACCAATTATTTCCCCACCATTTTGAAAAATTACTATTACTCATGTTGATTGTTTAATGAGTAAAAATAAATTGAATCCATTGAATTTTATTGTCATGTGCACTAAATATTATCAAAAAAGAGATTTTAGAGAACCTCGATACCAATTATGGAATAATTTTGACCGTCAAATTCGAGCATAAACTTTAGTTTATCAGGTATTTCGATATGAAGTTTATCGTTCTCTGTTTGAGTAGTTCCCTCTGATTTAATAGAATAGGAAATATGTCGTGTACGCGTCAAGGCTGTCAATTCGCCAGACCAATTCAAACATGCTGAGAGGGCTTTCTTTTCCAATTTGAGCTTTCCCTTTTTGTCGAAAAAGACGGGATTATTGCTCCCAACCAAATTCTTGAGGGCAAAGACATTGTCCAACTTTACCGACGAAATGATTGCTTTCACGTAAATGTCACTTTGAGTTGTATTGGCTTTCGAAAGGTAGTACTTCAATAAATCGGTTTGCGCCCCTTTATAAACAACCATTCTCAGTTCTAAATTACCGTCAATCTGCAATTCAATGGGGTTGATCAGATCGGTAAGCGTCACAACAAAGTAGGTGCTGTCTTCATCGGAATAGCTTGAACCTATCTCTTTTGGAGAATAGGAAAACGTTGAAACGTTTCCTTCACTTTTGTACACTGATTCAACAAGTGACGCAGGAGCTAATGTCCCTTCGATGTCATGATTTCCAGGCAAAGCAAATTTGAACGTATTTCCAACAAATTGTTTAGCTTTTAAACGATGTTCAATGGGTTTTGCATGACTTGTTAAGGGTTTGAACACAGGTGCATTGAGGAATTGCTCTTGGGTAATCGGTACATCAACCAACTGATCAATACTTTTATCCGGAAAATGCGTTCCAATCATCACCCGCGGATCAACATCAATCCAACGCATGTCCAAAGTAGATCCATTGTCAGCCCATGTCACATCGTATATACGTTTTTTTCCATGTACCGAAATGATATTCCATGCATGGTATCCACCGAGACGCATGAGGTCTGCAAATCCTTGTTTCGTATTTCCAGAAATCGTTTCCGCTTGAATTCCAGCGAGGTCGCAAAGCGTTTTCATCGTGTATGAATATCCAGCACAAACCGCCACGCGTTTATTCCCCGTTAAAATACTCAGTGCATCGCTTTGCTTGTTCGCATACACACCTTCATAATAGCCGTCGTAATCGTATTCAATACTTTCGATGATCAATTTCATGAGCGCCCTGACCTTGTCTTCTTCCTTCTCTTTTCCGGCAAGAATGTAATCCAATAAGCGCTTGAGGTCGAGTTGTTTCGAAGCCTCTGAGTTGTTGACCACTACATCTTTGTTTAAGCAGATGAAAAAAGGTTTGAAAAATTTACGATCACGTGTGGACTTAAAAAGTTCCTTTTTCTTCCGAAAAATCATATCGAACAGATTTGCGTATAATTTTCCATTGTACACGTATGTACCGTATTTAAATTTACCGGAGAATGACTTTTTTGTCGATAGCGTAAAGGTTATTTTTGAACGGTTGATCGTATATTTCCCCAAGGTCCGCTCCACATCTTCATTCCCCTTCTGTTTGAGTTCATAATTGAGATGCTCAAAGGTACCGTCCTTATACATGCGAAGAATTTCCACATCGCTGCTTGTCGAATGGATTTCAAAAACCTTGTCTACTTTTCCATCAAGGTAAATCCACTGTTCATTTTCTTTAGCCAACACATTTTTTCCAAACGCAAGCACTACGGCAATTAAGATGAACTTTTTCATGTTGTCGAGAATTAAAGGTTAACGATTGGAATCCTCAGGAATATGTTGAGGTTTTGGGTAGAACTAGAATTCTAAGAAAATATAACAGATGCGCCAAGTGCGTGCGGATAAAACAACAACAAAGGAAAAGTGAATAAGACATGTGTATTTATGATTATCAGCCAACAAAAAAGTATATTCGTTCAACTTAAATTTGAGAGGAATATACACATGAATACACTCCGCCTCGACGAACCGAACCAACACGCTCAGCTGCTCATTCGTGAGGTGACTGAAAATGGGAAGACGAAACCAAAAGCTTCGTCAAACCTATCCTGCAGGTATTGCGGAAAATCCATGAAAAATGAAAACGGGCATTCCGGACACATGAAATCATGCACTGCACGACAGGATTTGCTCACCGATTTTAGGAAAAAGAACGCACAGATTTTGGCGAATCCGATAGCGTCAAAAAACCACTGGGACAGTCTGGACCACGCCTATTTTGAACTGTTCGATCACGAAATAAGGTATTCGGTTGAAGCACTCGATTTTATTAAAGGTAAAACAGATGTCATGTCGCGATTTCCTCAAGAACGTTTGGAAAAATACTGTATTTTCTATTTGATTGTCTTGGCCCAAATTGCAGATAAAAAAGCAGTTCGTCAGCAGGCGCACGCACATTTAATTGCGCTCCTCAACGAAGTCGATATGTTACGTATACACCACTATTGGCCAAGCCTTGGCACGCAACGCTACGAACCTAATGCCGAATCTTATGCGGTGACTTGGACCAAATTTGTCCGTATTAAGGACGACTGTTTTTTCTATGTGGATTATCCGACGTGGGTGCTTTTACTCGATAGGTACATTCTGACGTATAAACTCTTCGGATGGAAACAAAATACTTTGCAAAAGAAGAAAAAGTTTTTTATCGATATGGTGCTATTCAATATTCGTCAAATTCTCTGTTTGGAACAAGATTGCATCGACCTGCCCGCATCGCAGTGCTATCAATCCGAAATTCCATTGGCGGCAATCCCTTTGCTACATCGCAATAGTCGGGAGCGTTTTTCAGCGGAAGATACCCATTGGAAAGATCTCACGAATATTGGCTATGACCCAACAGACCCTGCTTCGGCGGTATTGATTTGAACTTTCGAATTTGATGTGTTCTCGCAAGTGATTTTGTGGAAAGGACAACTAAATTCTAGAAAAAAGCCTGTTATTTTAGACTTCATCTCACGTTAACCCCACTATCCCAACAACGAAGTTGGGTGTTAACACAATGCGTATGAATTCATTAAAGTATGATGTTGCGAGCATACACATCGCGCCCCGAGGACAGACGTTTTATTTTCTCTACAACACTCAAAAAGATTTTTTTGAGTCGTTCGGGATGGATCTCTCCTCCATGGTCTATCTGCTGCTATTTAAACTTCGTGAGTACGGAATCAATCACCGCGATTACGTTCAACTATTAAAAATGGGAGATTTTGACCTCAGGAACAAACCGTATTATGACGAGGATAAACTCATGAAACTGGTGGAAGATTGCATGAAAGACGAGTACCAACTTTTCAAAAAGCGCGAGCACGAAATCGACCTTTCGCTTCTTGACGAGGAAAATGAACTTGCATGCATGGCCTATGTCTCAGCCTTCAATCCCCATCGAGGCTTCCGTGGTACATACAACTCATTTTCAGCCGAAGAACATGCACTCATTGATTTGTTTTCGAGAGAATCTAGGGTCGATAAAATCATGGAGAAAATCATAGAAGTGATTGAAAAAGACGTCAATTTGGGCAAAACAGATCCCACAACAGTTGATGAACTTTTTGATGTAAACGACCTCAACTACATGATTACTGGTCCCAATGGGGACTTGTGGTGTGAATTGTTTTTGATGATGAAAATACCCGAAAAGCAAAAGTACCAGCAGCTTTACCGTGCACGACCAAGTCTCCTTCTGGAAAATGAAGCACACCAAAAAGAGGTTGAGTATGTGCTGTGTGCATTGGATGGTCAAAAAGATTCTGATGAACGCATGGGAGAGCTTTTCACCAATTTGCCCGCTGAAATTCAAGAGAACCCAGTGGTTTATAATTTTTACCATTGGCACCGTGAGAAAGCACTTTAGCTTAAATTGATGAGCAAAACACTAGCGAAGGAACAAGGATAGGTATGCGTCAATACTTATCCTTGTTTTTTTTCTAACCGTTTGTGTAAATGGATTTTAATTAGTTTTACTTCGTAATAATAGGACGAAATCAATTTTATGAACATGATGAAATTAAACGCTTACCGCTACACACAGCCAGAAGTAACA
>JBILBT010000273.1:0-4189 GCA_044353545.1 Crocinitomicaceae bacterium
AATCCAAAAGGTGATTATGACTTTACCTTGACCACCTTAACGACAATTCTCTTTCTTTTTGGCGAAAAACCAGACATTCTCTATCCGGAAACCAAGGATCACTTGGTGAATGTCTTGCTGACGGATTCTGGAGGTAAATTCCGTAAACACGTCCCTCATACTTTGGGCTTGATTATCGATACAGAAAATCATATTCTGATGACCGAAGGATCTCGCTATTTAAAAAATCAATGGCTGAGCTTGCATGGCAATGCATCCCCACAGTTCAATAATGAGCAAAATGGAATGGAGCTCCGTATACACTCTTTCTTAAACGGATTGACGACTATGGGCCTTTTTGAATTTAATTCCTTGCCTTACATTGGATACACCATTGCTGCCCTGCTTAATTTAGAAGCATTTGGATCTGAACAGATTAAATCTGATGCACGAAATGTACTTGATTACATGAATTGGTGTTACGCGCTCGGAAGTTTCGAACTCAATCACTTTCCACCCATGCGCAGACGTTACGAAAAAGCGGGGATAAGAGATTTTGCAAGCAATTACCATACAGCCTTCATGACCACGTGGCTCCATTTTCTAAATGACACCTTGCCGATTCCATCCCGCGAATTGGTCCATGCACATACCTTAGTGGCTTCGTATATGCCTTACAGGCCTGCAGACGATGTGGTAAGATGGCAATTCAACAAAGGCAATGGTTACTTTGTGCAGTTTGGTCATGGTCCCGGTGCAACGCCGGAAATCTATACTGCAGGGAAGAATTATTTATTGTCGGCGGGTGGATCAAATCGAGGCGAAAGCTCACACATCGTTCCTCGACCAATTTGTTTATTCCTCAAGGATGGAGCCAATAGAGTGGATGAAACAGTGCATCTCTATGGCCCAACGGAAGATTACACGAAGTGGAACAATTCAGGTGTTTTTCAGAATTTGGCCGTTGCAGCAGGACCGGTGCACATTCCGAAACATGTAAATCCGGTTGCTGTGGACGGGAATTGGGCGGCTTATTTGATGAAGGATTCAATTACCTTGATTGTTTATTCTTCGAATGATTTCGGTTTGTTGATTGTTGAAGAAAATGTGGAGACGAAGGAGTTGTTTGAATCAATAATCATCTTGAATTCCGATGAATTGAAACTAAAATCTTCCTTCATTTTTCACGATCAAAAAGTCATTCAATACAATGTCCATGCACCTCACCGTCTTTGGGTATTTGAATCTGAAAATGGTGTTGAATTGAACCGAAAAGTCGACACTTGGCCACTGATGAATGGTGTTTTTCGATGAGCATTCTCAAGCCACTACAATTGCTTCATTTCTTTCTAAGAGCAAAGCAATGAAACGTGCACTTTCCGCAGGACTGATAAAAAGTTCATCAAATTTATTGTAGTGAATGATGATGCCTCGAAAGGAAGTTGACATTTTTAACCCTGCATATAGATTGGTGTGTTGATCAATTTTACGAATCGATGCGTAAGGAATTCTTCGTTTAAAGACCAAGCTCCGGCAATACAAAGTGTCTTGTTCTAAGGTGTAATGTGTGGTTCTTATTGTACCTAGAATCAATGTTTGTTGAAGGGTCAATACAAAAAATAGGATGGTAGAATCCGACCAGTTTTCCATGTAGAGATTGTAAAGAACAGCGCCTAACATCCCGAAAAAGAGCAATCCCGTGATGACTTTCATTCCAAGATCAATACGCGTTCGAAAGAACGGTAGATCACTGTTCATGAGTGCGAATTACCACTTAAACAAAGGGCGAGACGACATGAGCGCATTCACCTCAGCACGAACTTCTTTGATGACCTCTTCGTTGCCAATATTCATCAACACGCGATCCATCAAATCAACAATTTGCGCCATTTCTCCTTCTTTCAATCCTCGGGACGTAATCGCAGATGTTCCAACGCGAATACCAGATGTGACAAATGGAGATTCAGTATCGAAGGGAACCATGTTCTTATTTACCGTAATGTCAGCCAATACCAAGGCGTTTTCAGCATCTTTACCCGTAACACCTTTCGAACGCAAGTCAATCAACATGGAGTGGTTTTCTGTACCACCCGAAACAATTTGATAGCCTTTTTGCATGAATTCATTTGCCAAAACGGAGGCATTGGTTTTCACCTGACGCATGTAAGTTTTGTATTCATCGGTTAGTGCTTCACCAAATGCTACAGCTTTTGATGCAATGACATGTTCCAATGGTCCACCTTGAATTCCGGGGAAAACAGCTGCATCGAGAAGCGCTGCCATTGACTTTGGATTGCCATTGTTCCATTTCAAACCAAAAGGATTGTCAAAATTATTGCGCATCATGATGATGCCACCACGAGGTCCGCGCAATGTTTTGTGTGTTGTTGTCGTAACGATGTGGCAATGCTCAAGGGGGTCATTCAACAATCCTGCAGCGATTAAGCCCGCTGGATGTGATATGTCTGCCAACACCAAAGCGCCAATTTCATCTGCTACTTTTCGAATGCGGGCATAATCCCAATCTCGGCTATACGCAGATGCACCACAAATAATCATTTTTGGACGCTCCCGAAGTGCCACTTCTTCCAGCATATCGTAATCAACCAAACCGGTTTCTTTCGTCACTCCATAAAAAAATGGTTTATACAACTTGCCGGAGAAATTCACCGGAGATCCGTGTGTTAGGTGTCCACCATGTGAAAGGTCGAAACCCAAAATTTTATCGCCTGGTTGAAGACAAGCTAAAAATACGGCAGCATTTGCTTGAGCTCCAGAGTGGGGTTGGACATTCGCCCAAGTTGCACCAAACAATTTACACAAGCGATCGATGGCCAATTGTTCTACCTTATCCACAACTTCACAGCCCCCGTAGTAACGCTTTCCAGGTAGCCCTTCCGCATATTTATTGGTCAGCACACTTCCCATGGCTTGCATGACTTGGTCACTGACAAAGTTTTCAGAAGCAATGAGTTCAATGCCATTGAGTTGGCGTTGTTTTTCTTCTTCGATCAAATCGAAAATTTCCCGATCCTGATTCATAGTGCGCTATTATTTTGAATGATTTGTAGTGTAAATAAGTTGCAGTCCTTCTCCCAAAGAAGTCATAGGGCGGTAACCCGTTAATCCAAAGAGTTTATCGGAACTGCCAACCCGACGCTCAACCTCATAGTCATATCGGTTTTTAGGCGCCTCAATGAAATGAATTTCTGAAGAGGAATGTGTGATTTCTTTGATTTGTTCTGCAAGTTCGAGGACACACCATTCCGCTTCATTAGCGATATTCACAATGTGACAACCTTCGAGGTGCATCAGACGAATACACGCTTCAACGGTATCGTCAATATATGTAAAGTCACGAGTTTGTTTTCCAGTCCCAAACACTGTGATTGGCTCATTTTTACTCGTTTGCTCAAAAAATCGAGGTACAACCATTCGGTTGTCTTGATTCGGCCCGTAAACATTGAAGAAACGCAAGGAAACTACATTTAATCCCTTTTCTTCATGGTGAGAAGCCAGATAGATTTCGTTGTAGCGCTTCGCCATGGCATAAGACGTGTGCGGATCCACGAGTACTTCCTCCGTGAGCGCATTTTCTATCGCAGAATGTCCATAAATTCCGCTTGTTGAAGCGTACATGATTTTCTTCACGTTATTTACATTGGCTGCTTCAACAACATTTCGAGTTCCAATCACTTCAACATCCATCGTTTCAACAGGATTGTCAGCGACAATGTCAACACCCAAAACCGCGGCAAAGTGAAAAATAAGATCACAGTTTTTAGCTGCTTTCATGATCAGGTCGGCATCGCGCACATCACCTTTGATAAATGTCACCTTGGAAAAGGTTTCCTTGTCCAATTTGTTTCCACGCAATAAGGAATCAACAACAGTCACGGTATGACCGTCATTGACAAGTCGTTTTGATAGATTGCTGCCAATAAAACCGGCACCACCTGTGATGAGTATATTCAGAGCTTTCATAGGTTCAAATATCGGATTAATTTTTCTGAATCCTTTATATTCTGCGGATTTCACTCAATTTATGCGTAATCGATTGATTTTCTGAATGTACAATGCCTTTAGGGCTTAGTATGTCTCTTCGCACACTACCTGATGCATGTATGATACTCCCGTCATGACAGAGAATTCCAACATGAATGACTTTGTTTTGCTGATTGATAAAAAACGCAAGGTCATTTTCCGAACG
>JBILBT010000275.1:0-4185 GCA_044353545.1 Crocinitomicaceae bacterium
TAAACTCTCCTTTACGGTGATGAGCGCCTGAACGGACTTCATCTCTTTTTCCAATCCTTCGCGTAAAGGTTCTTTTTTCTCGATGTCGGCTTTAAACTCCTTCACCTCGTCTTCGGTCAACAATTCGACACCTTGCATCAAGATTTTATGATCCTCAACAGCGCGGTATGCTTTACTGAAACGGTCAAACACACGTTTTCCAATATCGCGGTAAATCTCCGTGCCGGTAATGGTCTCCAATAAGGCATTTCGATCGGTACGAGAGGCCTGTAACAACTTCGCGAATTTTCCTTGAGCAAGAATCAATGACTGCACAAACTGGTCGTAGTTTAAGCCAATGATTTCTTCATTTTTCTTGATGACGTCATCATTTTTATCTGTAAGGATACAATCCCCTTCGATGTCGAACAACTCTTGCTTGCGGTCGTTCAATTTATTGTTCCGATTGCGTCCCATTGTCCATGACGAACGGTAACGCTTACCTTTTACCTCATAGACCACTTCGGTAAAACAATCTTTCGTGTGTCTCGTAAGAATGATCCCATCTTGTTCGACCAACTTGTTGTTGATGATCTTTTGCTTTATTCTTGGAATTCGGCCGTATAGGGCAAGAGTAATGGCATCCAAGATGGTTGATTTTCCTGAGCCCGTTGGTCCTGTGATGACAAAAAGTCCCGCAGAAGCCAATGGATCCTCAGTGAAATCGATTTTATGTTCGTCTTTCAACGAATTGATATTTTTTAGTCTTATGCTTATAATTTTCATCGTGCGATCTCAGCTTAATTTTCGTTTTGACCCAATTGCTCCATGATTTCACGGAAGGCATTCAACAATTCATCTTCATTTTCCACATTGGGTTCCAATGCCAAGCGTTTCTTAAACAACTCTTCTGGCTCAAGTTCACTCAACAATGTTCCCGTAGACAACAATGTCGACAAACCTTTTTGCATGTTTTCAAACTCCACTTTAGACTTTACGATTTTCAAACCAGACACATTCATCTCCGTGCGCAATTCCTCCAATCCTTCCATCACAGTCAAGCTAAATTCTTTCTCACGCACAATGATTTCAGCCAAATCCGTCAAGGGAGAGTCCGTCGTGTAAGCTGCAATTTTCTGCCGAACTAGATCCAAGGTATCTTCAAAAAGAACAAGTTTTCTGCTCATCGGAATGTCATACCGTGTTTGCGTCATTGTTCCCGCTTCAAATTCCAGAAGTACAATTTCCTTTTGGTCACTCTTTTCACTAAAGCTCATTGGGATAGGAGAACCACTGTAACGGATATTGGGGTGCCCCACTTCTTGCGGTTTATGAATGTGCCCAAGTGCCACATAATTTGCTAGGTCACCAAAAATGCTTGAATCCACACCCGCCTGATTTCCAATTTGAATATCACGCTCACTTTCAGATACCGTAGCTCCTTGCGCATACAAGTGCCCCATGATCACGAAGGGCAAGCCTTCATAATTTGCCGAGTAATGTGTGTTGACATTTCCGAAATAGGTCTTCAATCCATCGCGAATTTGTTCGATTTTATCATTGTAGGTCTCCCCTGGAGCGGACTTGCGAATATCTCTGTCTCGCAAGAAAGGAACAGCCGCAATCACTACAGACTGCTCATCCTTTTGGTACTCAACAAATAGTTCCTCAACCTTCTCAGGAGCGCCTCCCACCACATCTATTTTCAACAACTGAAGCAGATCTTTTGGTGCATTCAACACCGCTGGTGAATCGTGATTTCCGCCGGTCAATACGATATGACATTTCAGCGGAATCATTTTTTCCAAAAAGGCATAGTATTGCTTCATGTCCAGTTGCGTAGGATTGGCTTGGTCAAAAAGGTCACCCGACATCAGCAGAACATCTACCTGATTGTCGCGAATAAACTCAATTAACCAAGTGAAAAACCGATCCATGTCTTCGGTCAATTCGACTTTGTGTAGTTCTTTGCCGATATGCCAATCGGAGGTGTGGAGAATTTTGATGCTCATACTAGGGAATTATTTTTTAGCGCGTTAGCTATGCTGCTTGTTAAAATTAGGAAATTAAAAGGATTCAAAAGTGAGTGTCCGAAGTGCTTACGGAGCATTTGAACTATTTTAACGGCTCTCATCCTACAATTTCATTTTCTATCGATTCAATTGTTCAAATTAAACGAAACAATGACTGCCAAAACTATCACAATCAATTATCTTTGTTTCCATAAAACCACTCCTCGATCTTCAGATATCCCTTTGGATTTTAACCCTTTAATCGATCATAAATGAGTGATTTACATCCAGAATTCTCCTTTCTTTTCATGGACTATGAAACATTTAATTCAACACCACGTGGTGGGAAAGCGTCACAGTTTGCGGGTATTCGTACGGATGCAGATTTAAACATTCTTCCCAATCGTGCTTTGAATATTTTCTGTGAACAAAGTCCTGACAACATTCCGTCACCCATTGCTGCGATGATCACAGGGATTACGCCACAAAAAATCAAACGCATCAAATCAGGCATCGAACATCCACCCAAAGGGAACGTCGAAGCCAATGTCGAGGTCCTGAATGAGTATCGCTTCACAAAACGCATTCTGGATGAAATGAAAGTTCCCCATACCTGCACATTGGGATACAACAGCATACGTTTTGATGATGAGTTCACACGGAATTTAGCCTACCGCAATTTGTTTGACCCCTACGAGCGTGAATTTGCCAATCACAATTCCCGTTTTGATGTCTATCACCTGGTTTTGGCTACCTATGTCTTGCGACCCCATCTATTGACATTCCCAGATGCTAAAAACAGAGAAACAGGAGAGGCTGATATTCATCCCCGCACAGGAAAACCCATGCCTAGTTTTCGTTTGGAGGAATTATCCAAAGCCAATGGCGCTGAGCATGCCCATGCACACGATGCCTTCAGTGATGTGGAAGCCACCATTTTCATCCTTAAAAAAATTAAAGACGGTGACCCTACATTCTTTGATTTTGTGTTTTCATTGCGCGACAAAAGCGTGTTTAGCACCTACCTTCAATGCAGTATAAAATCTGTAGGAGAAACAAAAAAACCGTTTTTTCACATCAGCTCCAATTATGGAAAGGAGAATGATGTTTTAGGTGTAGTGTACCCCATCATGGATCACCCAACGCAAACAAACACCAAGATTTACTGCGATTTACGAAAAGACGTTTCTCCACTTATTGAATTGGACGCGAACGGAATCAAAGAACGACTTTTCAGTAAGACCGCTGATTTAAAAGAGCAAGGGCTTCAACGACTTGGGCTTACCACCATCAAAGCCAATCAATGCGAAGTCATTGCCGATTTGAATGAAAATGGTGCATTGCTCGAAACTTTTTCCATGGACAAGAAGGCACTTCGCGAAAATCTCGATCTCATGCGCACAAATGAAGCGTTCATCAAAGAAAAGCTAAAGGAAGTTTACGCCAATGATCACGAACCAACTGAACAAGACAGCGATTTGATGATTTATTCAGGTGGATTTTTCAGCAAACAAGAAAAGGACGAAATGACGCGTTTTCATGCCTTTGTTCAACGAGGAAACCTTTCGGATTATTTCTGCTCGTTGCCCATGAGTCGACTCCCAGAAATGATTTTTAAAATTAAAGCCCGCAACTTTCCTGAGCAATTAACGGATGAGGAAAAGGAGCGTTGGAAGGCATATGCAGCCAAACGACTGGTAGACAGAACACTTGGTGCTGAAATTACCATTGAAAACTATGCTACTGAAATGGATGCGCTTCGAAAGCAGGAGCTTGAACCTATTCAACACATGGTTTTGGATGAGATTGATGAGTATGTGGAGGGCTTGCTGCGCAATTAAAAATTTGATGCTGCGTCCGCCTCGGCGGAATGCCTTCGGCAATTCAGAGCGAGAACGAGAGTGAAAACGAAGTGTAATCCAAGGTCTTAACATCTTGAAATCCTGATATCTTGACGTCTTATTTGGATTTGATGCTGCGTCCGCCTCGGCGGAATGCCTTCGGCAATTCAGAGCGAGAATGAGAGTGAAAACGAAGTGTAATCCAAGGTCTTAACATCTTGAAATCCTCCTATGTTTGTTATCTATTAAATTTAATCAAAATTAGGTGAAAAAGAATGAGAGTCAGATTGATGTCCAAGAAGCATAAAATGTATTCTGAATTTTAGGAATTGCCTCATTCTTTTTTTCTTCTC
>JBILBT010000274.1:0-4185 GCA_044353545.1 Crocinitomicaceae bacterium
CTAGTTCCTGTTGAACCTGTTCCGATTGCACCTACATAATCGTGAAGAATCCAGATTCCATTGTACATCGATTCACCGCCAAATCCAGCAGCAAATGGCTTCATGGTATATCCTGCAGCGCCACCAATTTCTCCACAAACGAAGATGTTTAAGTACTTACTCCCTGACCATTGACCTTGAAATACATCGTTACCCGCAACAATAGCATCTACTTGTGCATCTCCATCAGCACCGATGTAACTCATTGATGAAAGCGTACGTGTAATGCCTTTAAAACATTGTCCATTCGGTGCTTTCGTTGCCAACACAAACTCAATTTCTACATCTGAAGGCATGCCTTGAAAATCAGATTGGACGTTGCTCGCATCTGCATTTTGTAGGCGAAAGTCACGGTTCAAAATTTCAACTTGATTAAAAATCTGCTCGTCGCTGATGTTTTCAATTCCACCGCTGTGCAATACATGGAACACAACAGGGATTTTGTACACTGTACCTTTTGGAACACTCGCACCTGAGTTTTGATCAATGATGCGTTGTACCTCGTCATCCAAAAGAGACTGGGCAAAAGCTGGATTTTGTTGGATTTTTTGCTGCAACTTCTTGTGCTGCATGCAGTATTCAACTTTCTCGCCATCTCGGCAATTTGACGGATCAATGGTAGAGGTTTGAGCTATAACTGCTTGGCTAGCAAAAAACAAACAACCAATAATCCACGAATTCACTATTTTCATTTTTAACCTTTGAAGTAAATATCCTTGTTTAAAATCGCTCTAAATTACATAATGGTTTGCTATTTGCCTAAAAAACACAAGGGCAACAGGCCTTTTTTTTGGAAATATTCAGTTGTGTTTTTTTATTCGATCTCGCGCAGCAAACAAACAACTCGATTTATTTCTGCGTGAACGATCAATCGAAAAAGCTTATCTGCAGCGACTTCCGGACTGGTCAATTCATCGTTCTTCTTAAGGTCAAGAAAGGTCTCCAAACTGGAAAAATTAGTTGGCGATGCAGCTCTAATTTTTTCTTGCATCGCCGTATCAATAACTCCTGGTGCGACCGACCATATGCGCACATCACTGCCTTTTTCAGTTTCTTCCAGTTGAAGTGTTTCCGAAAAGCGATCTAGGGCAGCCTTTGATGCGCAGTATGCCGCCCAACCAGGAATCGCACGGGTTGCAGCACCCGAACTGATGTTCGCAATTTTCACTGCACCTTTTGCTTGGTTCAAACATGCCCACGAAAGATACATCGGCGCTAAGGTGTTGACGCGCAGCACTTCCTCGAAATCGGGCTCTGTTTGATCGCTTGATCGCTGAAGATGTCCAATTTGCCCCGCATTGTTGATCAGGATAATTTCCTCACTTTCGGAATCAAACTGAATGTTCTCCAATTCGGAGCTTACTGATAAATCACAGGCCTGAAAGGTGTAATTTTCATGATGAATGTCTGACGAACGTCCGAGACCAGTGACGGGATACCCTTCCTGAAGAAATTTGAGTGCTATTGCTTTACCAAGCCCTCGTGAGACTCCAGTAACGTACACTTTTGTTGACATGCGTATTAAGCTAGCGCTAGCGTCAGGTCGGCAATTAGGTCATCCGCATCTTCGATTCCAACAGAAAGGCGGATCAAGGAATCAACAACACCAGTTTTTTCGCGAACTTCCTTCGGAATGGAGGCGTGTGTCATTGTTGCGGGGTGACCTATTAATGATTCAACACCGCCCAATGATTCCGCCAAAGCAAAAATTTCTACTTTTTTTACCACTTCCAATGCGTCTTCAAGATGATTTCCTTTCATCGTAAATGAAATCATACCTCCGAAACCACGCATTTGTTTGCGGGCTACATCATGGTTCGGATGCGTTGGGAATCCAGGCCAGTATACCTTGTCAATTTTTGGGTGCGTCACCAAGAAGTTTGCTAATTTCTCCCCATTTTCACAATGACGCTGAACACGGAGATGCAAGGTTTTGATTCCGCGAAGCACCAAGAAAGAATCCATCGGTGCAGTTACAGCTCCTGTTGAATTCTGAATGCGGTACATTTCTTTGGCGATCTCTTCGTCGTTGCAAACAAGTGCTCCCATAACTACATCGGAGTGACCACCGAGGTATTTCGTTACAGAGTGCATCACGATATCTGCTCCTAAATCCAAAGGATTCTGAAGGTAAGGTGTTGCAAAGGTGTTGTCAACGCACAACATGGCTCCTGCTTTTTTTGCGATAGAAGCCATTGCTTCGATATCGATGATATTCATCATTGGGTTTGTAGGTGTTTCCACCCAAATCAATTTTGTATTGTCATTTACATGCGCCTCAACCGTTGCAGGATGTTGCATGTCTACAAAATGAAATTTGATACCATACTTCTCAAAAATCGTTTTGAAAAGGCGATAGCTTCCTCCGTAAAGGTCATTTGTAGAGATCACCTCATCGCCGGGGTTAAGCATCTTGATCACGCAATCGATGGCGGCAAGTCCGGAACCAAAACAAGCACCATAGTTCCCGTTTTCAATCGCAGCGATGTTTTTTTCCAAGGCATGGCGTGTAGGATTTTGGGTACGTGAATACTCGTATCCTTTATGGTTTCCAACCCCATCTTGCACATAAGTAGAGGTTTGATAAATCGGAGTCATGATGGCACCAGTGGACTCATCAGGATGCACGCCGGCATGTATGGCTTTCGTTGCGAATTTCATGAAATTGAGAATTTAGTTATGCCAACAAATGTACATCAAAGCACACGATTGGTTATAAAGAACAGATGAAAATTAATGAAGGATCACGAGTTTTCCGCTTTTCGTTTGACCATCATCGCGTCTTACTTTGTAAAAGTAGATTCCTGCTTTTTGAGCACTTAAATCAATGGTGCCTTGCAGTGTATGCATTGTTTTGTTTTCAATGCTTCGGCCATTTATGTCTGAAATTTCAATTTCTAACGAATGCTGCGAAAGCTGTTCGATGTGAAACAAGCCATTGGATGGATTAGGGAAGATGTTGATTTCTTTTTCGATGCTGTTTTCTTCAATCCCACCGAAAAAATCAACACAACCGATATAGCTATCAGGAATTAAATCATTGTATAGAAAGGCCGCAACAATCGGGGTTAGGGTGCCCGACATTTGTGGCGTAAAGGTCAAAGGTACGAGCGGTAAGTCACTTGAAGTCGCCTGGCTCACTCCCCAGCTACAGCTAAAAAATCCTCCTTTGGATGTGTTAAATAGTGAATCAGCACGGACAACGCCAATGTGAAAATTTGCCATTAAAGATCCCGCTTTAACCCCGTACAACGGGCCATTCCCAACAAGGAAAACTCCATTGTGTTCTGCCTCTTGCACGGCGAAAGAGGCCAAAGCCAAATTCAATTCCAGCGCTGCTACCCCATTTTTATCTGCAGATATAGCATACCCCATAAACGCTTGCTCACCAGATGTCATCACGAAACTTGAATCCTGTCGAACGCATACATCGATCATTAAACCTCCACCGAACATCTGTGTGTAACTCTTTGCCCATTGAATACTGCCGTCTAATGATGACTTTACCAAAGCGGGTACATATTGTGTCGCTAAACGCCCCGAAAAAACGAATGTAGAATCAACGCGTTCGATGTCGTGTATGACAAGATCAGGGTAGCGCTGTGCCCAATCGAGGGAGCCATCCGAAAACAGACGCATCACCACACTTTCATTCAAACTGTTGGGTACACTAACGATGATCGTGCTATCTGCTAAGGATTGAATGGCGCATGGAGTGTCTGTCATCTCGAGACCTTCAACCACCTTCGACCATTGAAGATTTCCATTTGCAGCGTATTTCACAATAAAATAACCCGCCGAAGTCGCAGTACTTGTCTTCGCTACCAATACAACACCAGAATCGAAAGTTGCAGCTGCTGAATGGTAGGTACTGTATTGCATGCTTGGATTCGTAAGTGTGCGTGTCCAAAGGGTATCTCCATTCGATGAAATTTTAGCACACACAGCATGTAATTTCGTTCCGTCATCACTGATGCATTCACCAGCGATAATGTAACTCGAGTCTTTTAAAGATTCAATGGTCTTGATCAATACATTGTCCCATTGTACCACGCCAGTTGATGCTGCTAAACCTTTCCCCCAAAGGGCATTTCCCAACGAATCGATGCGAAATACTGCCGATTGCATCCAATTGTATTGTGCCGC
>JBILBT010000057.1:0-13024 GCA_044353545.1 Crocinitomicaceae bacterium
ATTTGATGCTACGGCCGCCGCGGCGGAATATCAAAAGCGAATTTTAGTGAACTTCTTTGGTATTGACACCTGCGTTATAGCTTAGGAAGCATGTATAAACCACCCCAGCCCCTCCACGAGGGGATTTTTATTTTTTTCTTACTGAGTGTCGACTCACCAAACATTCGTAACTCGTGGCTTCGAGAACCGCATTCGTTCTCAACGGCGGAGCCTCAAAAGATCTCCAACTCGTAACTCGTAATTCGTAACTTTTTAGAAGTCTTTAAGCGCAATGGCAAAGCCTCAAAAGATCTCCAACTCGTAATTAGTAATTAGTAACTTTTAGAGGTCTTCAGCTTCGCTTCAAAAGCCGCCACTTGCTCCGCAGCACCGATCCTCTATAGTCGTCGAGCTTTTCAGTCACTCCGGCATTGGATAATTTCTGAAGTAGCTTGAAGGTACCTTTACCCGATTTATAATCCATTTCATCTTCGAAGATGGGAATGATGCCAAGGAAGTAAACGGTCTTTTCACCAACTTTCAATGGCGTTAATTCTTCGTCCAAGTAAATGGGATCGCTTAGAAAAAAGTGGTTTTGCTGCATGGTTGCGGAAAGACGTTCATGCGTGACCCCACAAGGCATCGTGTGACCTGGTCCGAACCACGATTGTTTGTCAACGACATACTTCGCCAAGCGCTTGATCCAAGGAAAAACCCAGTTCATCTGCGGATTGTCGGTGTCTTCCCATTCCCAGTAGGAAGGCAGACAAAAATAAATTTCATTGAAATTGCGGTTCATCAGACGCTCTGGCACGGGCATGCTGTAGTCTGACAAGCCATTGGTCATCAAGACCGTGACAGGACTTGCCAATTCAAGATCAAGCAATAAAAGTGGAATTTCACCCTCTACCGTTGGTAAGGCTTGTACGCGGTGTTCACCGAAGCGATCCGCTAAAGACTGATGGAGGGGTGTTATTTCTTTTTCGACCATTCTTCGATGGCAGTTTTATTGACATTGACAAAGTTCGCGTCACCATCCTTTTCGGCCAATTCCATAGAAATTTTAGCTGTTGCAATGGCACCTTTAAAATCCCCCAATTCCGCTTGAATTTGAGATTTCAAACGCAAATACCAGTAAGCTTCAGGGCGCATCTCGGCAGCTTTTGTCATCCAAACTAGTGCTTGCTTCAAGTCTTTTTTCTCCTTGAAATAAAACTCTGCCGAAGCGTAATATTCACCTGCTGTTGGACCAGCCATCGTTTTGTCAATTGCCGCCTGCATTTTTAGTGCTGTTGGAACACTAAATGGAAGAGCAACTCTTGTTTTATCCCATGCAAAGATCAAATTCGCAGAATTCGTAGTTACATTGTCAAAACCAATGCTTAACATTTCTACGACATCGTTCATTACCGTAACTCCAGCGTTCAAACGCAAAGCGACTTTGCCTTCGTCCCATTTTTCAGGCATTCCCCAGTTCGTTGTTTCCGTATAAAAAATCACCTCCCAACTTTTGTCCGTTGGTTTCGTGAAAATCGCATAGGTTCCAGCCTTCAGGGTATCCTTTCCAAAAACGACAGCATCTGAGCAGGTAAACTTTGTGTTTTCATTCGCTCCCGTGCGCCACAATTCATTGAATGGCACCACATCACCGAAGATCACACGGTTATTTTTCGATGGACGGTAGTATTCCACCTTCACATCTGTAAGTCCGACTTTTTGTTCCACTTTACCTTGTGGACTTGCCATTGGACGTTGAATTTGAGCAAAAATGGCACTTGAACATACAAGCGCTGCGAAGAATAAAAGATTTTTCATCTGGCTAAAAATTTGTTGCACGAAATTACACTTCCTTTTGCGGGAAACCAATAAAAAAGGTTGCTTATTGAATAATGAGTTTTCTGCGATACACCGCATCCACAAGTTGCACTTCAATAGTATAGACTCCCGGATCCTTTAAAGAGATGAATATATTTAAATTTCCATTAATTGGCTGTACTAGAATTGATTTTCCTTCTAAATTGAAAACACGCAAGGTTCCTGCTGCTTCATTTTCAGGTAGAACAATGGCTACATTTCCACTACTTGGATTTGGATAAACCTGCAAATTGTTTTCACTTTCCACTTCGTGAAGTTGTAAAAACTGACAATCGTCCAATTTGAAAAAACAGTATTCATTGAGCACTTGAGCTGTGTATGCGTAGAAGTACACTTGATCATTGATTAATCCGATAAACTGCTGGTCGTTGGTGTAGAAGGGAACATCAATCTCACATTGTAAGACGAAATCTAGATCGTATACAAAGATTTTTGGGTGATAGCCATTGACAATCAAACTCGCTAAAACATAAATGAATCCATCCTTGTATACCGATTGACGTTCTTGATAATAAAGCGTGGAACCCCATGAATCGGTCGTTGTTGGCGCTGTAAATGTATAGCCCGAAAGTGGGTCAAGCCGGTTGTTCAATAGGGTGAAACCCCATTCCGTCATCATGTTGCCCGACATGGTTGATTGATGGAAAAGAAGAAGGCTGTCTGAATTTATAAAATGTGATCGACTCGATATAAAATCAAAATTCCCAGAAGGAATGAAATACGATTGAGGTGGTGGAATTTGTGTAAAAAGAGGCGTATATTGGATGCGAGCAATGCCATCTTGAAAACTTATGTACTGACGAATCGTATCCTGGGCCATGTCCAAATGGTCCCAAAAAGTCGTGGCAATGGTATTTTGATAGGGTGCTAAAGGAGAAAGTTGCATTGCTGTGTTCAAGGACCACACCTCGTAATTGTCGTCATTGATGTTGTCGGGGCGGCGCCGGTAGAGGACGTTCACAGCTGAATCATTGTAAGAAAAAAGCCGCACCCCATAGCGGGAAATAACGGTATCTAAAGTGCTTGGGCCAAAGGTATGGTTGCTCAAGTCAAACTGGGTGAATTGATAGACCGTGGAAAATTCTATTTGCGTAAGCGAATAAGGATAAAGCAACTTTTGCAAGGAAAAAACATATTTCGACGAGTTGCCAAATTGTTCTACCCTCACCAGATCGATGGTATCCACCGCAATTGAAAAAGAGAGGGTATCTGTCCAAAAAAGATCCCCGTTGATATCGTTATCACGAATAATTACCTTCCCCGTTTTCACCTCATAAGACAAAAAATGAGCTCCAGGAAGGTCGAAAAACTGAGTTGTTTTTGGAAAATTGAATTGCTGTGCAAATAAATTTACACTACAAAGCAACAGTAAGCCCAGGCATAGTCCCTTCATACAGCGAAATTTAGACCGTAGAAAGGTACAAAAACTTCTTTAAACTTCCGTTTTCGAAACGACTGTAACCAAGGCATTCCAGAAGGCTTCGTCTGAAGGCACGCAACCTTGCTCGAATAAACGGTGTACTTCCTCCTCTCGGGAATGTTGATGCATTTTCTCGGAGCGGAAAAAGGTCAATCTTGAGAGGTCTCCCGTCAATGCCGAATGAATCGATTCCGGGGTGGATAAATCAAGGTCTGGCTGGGTGTGTTGAATGGCGATTAAAAGGGATCGGTCAGAAAGGCAATGAAACACCAAGCACGAATCAACACTTCGGAATTCCAAAAACATGATCTTTTCATAGACCTTCTGAAGCACCGTATCGCTGAAAAGCTCTACCAATTCAATCGCTTTCTCTGGAGTATCTCGATTCATCTGCTCCCATTCATCCCCATGAACGCCATTCACAATGAGGAATTGCTTCAGATCTTCCTCAAAAGGAACGAGTTCTTCGGCGCTAAGCATGCGGTATTTCATGGCGTAAAAGTGCTCATTTTCGTTGAAAAATCTCACATCAGAATGACACAACAAACAAAAATCCTTTCAATCCGTTATGCTTAAACCCTTGAACAACGCAAGGAAAAATGTAATTTTAAGCCATGACACAAAAAAAGGGAATTGCCATACTTGGTTCAACCGGCTCAATCGGTACACAAGCACTTGAAGTTCTTGAATCCTATCCTGAACATTTTGATTTGCAAGTCATCACCGCGGGGAAAAATGCCGAATTGCTAATTGCACAAGCACTCAAGCATCAACCCAATGCGGTGGTAATTACGGATGAAAGTCAATACCTCTTCGTGAAAGAAGCGCTAAAAGACCAAGACATACATGTGTATGCCGGAGCAGAAGCCTTGTGTCAAGTGGTGGAATCCTCAGAAGTACATGTGGTGTTGACCGCCCTTGTAGGGTATGCCGGTTTAAAACCCACCTTGCGTGCCATAGAGGCGAAGAAAACCATCGCCTTGGCGAACAAAGAAACGCTTGTTGTTGCGGGAGAACTCGTTACAAAAATGGCCAGAGAAAATGGGGTAAACATCTACCCTGTTGATTCCGAGCATTCCGCTATATTTCAATGCCTTGTTGGAGAATTCCACAATCCGATCGAGAAGATTTATTTGACCGCATCTGGCGGACCTTTCCGAGGATGGAGCGCTGAACAATTGGCAAGTGTGACACGTGCGCAAGCTTTGAAACATCCGAACTGGACCATGGGAGCAAAGATTACCATTGATTCCGCTACGCTGATGAACAAAGGTTTGGAAGTCATTGAAGCGAAGTGGTTGTTTAATCTTCGTCCAGATCAAATTGATGTCATCGTGCATCCGCAGTCGATTGTGCATTCCTTAGTACAGTTTGAAGACGGAAGCATGAAAGCACAAATGGGCCTTCCCGACATGAAGTTGCCGATTCAGTTTGCCTTGACCTACCCCGATCGTTTAGCGACTTCGTTTCCACGATTTAATTTTTTGGATTACCCACAACTCACCTTTGAAGCTCCAAATCGAGATGTTTTCCGCAATCTTAGCTTGGCCTATTCTGCGATGGAGACGGGTGGAACTGCGGCCTGTATTTTAAATGCGGCCAATGAGATTTCTGTCGAAGCCTACCTCAACGATCAAATTCATTTCACGGATATTGCCAAAATCAATGAAGCAACATTGCATGCTGTTCAATCGCTGTCAACGCCAGTGTACGAAGATTTTGTGCATAGCGACGAGGAGGCCCGTACTTATGCGAGAGGAAGAATAAAGTAAAAATTTACAATACGCTCCTGAATTCCTTCACGTCACCTTCAAAATAATGTTTGAGTAGGTGATCAACCAAGTATTCACGGTATTTTTCTTTTGATATTCGCGGGGCATAAATATATCCTCGACCCAGTGATTTGTGTTTGATAAACTTCTTTCGTTCAAGAATACGAACAATGGTAGAAGTCGTGTTGTAGGCGGGTTTGGGATCATTATAAAGCTCCTGTATTTCTTTTACAGCTGCAGTCTGAAGCTTCCAAAGCTTCAACATAACTTGTTCTTCGGCGGGAGTTAAACGTTCCATAGTAGCAATTAGTAGTGCTCCAATATACTAATTTTTTATTATGAAACGCAAAAACAATAATAAACTGTAAACTACAGGTTAAGTTTTTTCTTCAATCCTGGGGCAATTCCGCCTTTGTGTACATACACATTGATGGTCTTCCACTTGAAATAATTCTCTGATACATAGAGGAATCCTTTCGGGAAGTTTCCTGTTCCCCAAGAGTTTTTGACTAACAAATAACGCGTTCCAACTTGGTCTTTATACAAGCCAACGATGTGCATTCCGTGGTCATCTGTGGTTGTCTTGTTGTCATAACCCTCTTGGCGCATCTCTGGAGTCACCACAAGCTCTTTCATAGGCGTCATAAACGCGTTTGATTTCTTGTCGGCACCAGCATCCGAGAAATTCTTGTTGTCTCGGCCTTGGATTTCGATTGTAGATGGATCTTCGGGTACAATAGCAAGTCCATTTCTAAAGCTGAATCCTTTTTCAGACACGTCTGCTCCCCAAGCTAAAGTATAACCATTTTTCAAGGCATATTCACAGGCGTCGAACAATTCATCCATTCCGATATTGTAGCTTTCTCCCCAAGCCCAGTTGTCAGGAATTTCAAGCATGCATCGGGAATGCATTGGATGGTTGGTAAAGGATGTCAAGGACACATAGTCGTCCATGTTCAAGCCAATGGCTTTCGCATAACTGATTGGGGTATATTTCTTCCCTTTCCACTCAAACTCTTTGATGTCATCACCGAGGTATGCGTCCAAAATTCCTTTGATGGCATTGATCCAGGCACCGGTAATTCCATCCTTTGAATTTTTAGATGCCGTCAACATGCCTTGCATTGCGCCATTCAACACTTCAAACATTTCACTGTGGTCGTGCGTCTCCATGCCGTAGTTTAATCCTTGGTAGATTTCCTGTGGAACGATGCCATAATTGCGAATAACGTAAGGTATGTCGTGAAAAGCACCGCCTTCTGAGAAGTTGATTTTTCCATCCATGCGAATGTACTTTTGTGCTTTGCTTTCGTAGGCCTTTCGCACCACAAACATTTCTGAAAGAAGGTCGGGTGTTTTCGTTCCCATGCGAATCAATTCAGATTCAAAAAACGACAGTGCAGAAAAGCTCCAACAGGTTCCCGTATATCCTTGACTTTGAACAGGAGTTGCATCGAGGTGAGCCACCTTCGTGAATTGATAATTGCTTCCTTCTGCGTTTTTTACGGGCTCAGAGAAGCCAAATTGAGAAAAGGAGTACATGCCAATTCCAAGGAAAAGGACAGATAAAAGATGCTTATGCATAGGGTATAGTTTAATGATGTTCAGGATTTAATGACGAAGAATCCAACCGTTGAATCCTTGGGCATTGACATTGGCAACAAGTTGACGTGCCTGCTCTTCAGTTGCTGTTGATCCTGCACTGATGCGGTACAATCCGTTTGAAATGTCCACTTGACGTGCATCAAATCCTCGCGCTTTCAGGGACGAAATCATGTTTTGTGCATTCGATTGACTTGAAAAACATCCCACAACACAATCAAATGCTTTTGTAGTAACTACATATTCGGTGGATGGAGTCACTGGTGTTTCTACTTCGGGACGTTCAACACGAACAGGGATGTTTAGTTCATCATCCACATGGATGGAAAAAACTTCATCTTCTGGAGTTGCGTGGACTTCATCTTCGAAGGATTGCTCAACAGATGGAAATGTAGCCTTATACTCCGAATTTTTCTTGACGTATGTTGCTTCATGCGTTTCATGAAACGGATTAAAGTCATTGATTGAAAGCACACCTGACTGAATGGCATCTGTTTTCGTAGGTATCCAAATGGAATAAAAGGCAATCGGGAGAATGCAGGCCGCAGCTGCAACATATTTCCACATTCTGCGGTTTCCTGAAGCAGCAGGGTGTTCAATGACATTTTTGCTGTCGTCGCCCGGTTGGGTCTTGGTTTCTTCAATAGCAGGGTCTAAGGTGCGAATTTTCGCCCCTTCCTGAACGCTTTCAAGGTCCTCTTTTGCGATAAAATGTACACTTCCTAGCCCATAAGACTCTAAAAGTAAATTGAAATAGCGGTCTTGTTCGAAGCAAAGGTTTTTTTCTCTGTCGTGAAACATGAAGCCCACGCGTTCAATCGTCACTCGTTCACCGCGCTTCAAGGTATCGTTCCATTCAGCGACTGTGGCCTGAACCAATTTGAATGCTTCATCAAATGAAATCTCATTCGTACGCGCCAATTCAGCAACAAGCAAACCGTCGTTGTTAATCAGCTGGCGATTGAAAAGCAAAGATTTACGAGGGGGCTGCATTGTGCCCTTGGCATAATCAATGACTGCAGAAGTTTGTCGCGCAACAAAACCACCAAAATCAGGCACAATCACACAATTGTGTCTAAATAAAAGTTCTCCAATGAGCTTGTCTGTTGTCAACATAATGCGAATGTAAATAAAAAGCGCTTAAACTGCAAGATACGGATTGATTCAAGGGAGGTTACACTATTGGATTCTTTCTTTTTAAAGGAAAAATCTCGTTCACATTTCGACGCTTAGCCCAACTGTTCAAGTACCTTTTGCAAGTCCTCCGGAACGTCAATATTTGGTGTCTCAATTTCTGTTTCCACCAAGCGAATCTTATAGCCGTAAAACAACCACCTCAACTGTTCTAAGGACTCTGTTCGTTCTAGTTTCGTTGGCTCAAGTGAAGTGAGTTCTTGCAATGTGTTCGCACGATAGGCATACAAGCCGATGTGTCGCAGGAAGGGATAATTCTCGAGGATCTCACCTGTACCATGATGAAAATTCGGCACCACGCTGCGGCTAAAGTAAAGCGCGTTCATGTTGTGATCGGCCACCACCTTGATTCGATTCGGATTTTGCAAATCATCCATCGTGATCGACCGTGAAACGAGGGTTGCGATGTTCACCGTTGGATCTTCAAAGGCAGCGATGAGTTGGTCGAGTTGTCGGAAATCAACGAGCGGTTCGTCTCCTTGAATATTGATCACGATGTCACATTCCGGATACATCACTGCCACTTCAGCACAACGGTCCGTTCCTGAAGGATGATGTTTTGAGGTCATGACGGCATTTCCGTTGAATGAAAGTACCTCATCGCTAATGCGTTGGTCGTCTGTGGCTACTACCAAATGTTCAATCAAGGACGATTGAGCAGCGCCTTCATATACACGGCGAATCATGGTTTTTCCCTTGATGTCGATCAATGGTTTTCCTGGAAAACGCGACGACGCAAAGCGTGAGGGAATTACGCCGAGTACCTTCATTAGAATTTCATTTGAACTTGCAAAAGGAAGTTTCTTGGCGGTTGAATGTCTCCAGGTCGGGAAGAAACTTCTGCGTTGAAAATATTGTTCACCATAAAGCCTATGCGGTAAGACTCACTGATTTTATATCCGATCCGGGCATCAACGACGAAGTTCCCCTTGTTGTAAATCTGACGGTATTCTTTCAAACCTGGCAACACATAAGTTCCTCCTGCAATTGCCTCTTCGAATACGCGGTCAATGTTCGACATGTAGCTGTTGTAGCGCATGGAGAAACCAAGGCTGTATTTCTTGTAATTCACTTCTACATCAGCTTTTGCCAAATGCTTGAAACGGTACTTCAATAAATTCTGTGTGGTGTCGCTATTCGACAAACGATACGTAGGGTCATTGTTCAAGCTGATTGGATTCATGTAAGTGTATCCAATGAGTGAAATAATCTCTACATCTCCGATTTTACCCATGCTATTGAACGATGCATCTATCCCTGAAATTCTTGCTTTTTCAGCGTTTATTGCTCTGAATCCAAAGATGTCATTGATGGTGTATCCCTGACTTAATAGGTTTAGATATGTCTGTCCAAAATTTGGATCTTGCGTATTCAACGTTTCGCCAGTTGAAGGATCATAGCACCCAAAAGAGAACTCAATCATGTTGCTGTATTGGTTGATGAATCCCGACACATCGATCATTCCTTTCCAATCGCCCATTTTTACCCCTTGTTTGATTCCGATCTCACCCGCCCAGCCAATTTCCGGTCGAAGTTGCGCATTTGGGAAGATGTTCAAGGCGCCTACACTTGTTCTGGTGTAGCGTTCAGCCACAGATGGATAGCGAATTCCTTGTCCAAAGGAAGCGCGCAAGTGGGTGTATTTCTTCACTTCGTAATGCAAGGCCAAGCGAATGACAGGGTAAACTGGAATGGTTGTGCCCTTCTTTTTGGAAATCGTAAAGTCTGAATCTCCGCCCTTTCCGTCCATTTGGAAATACTCTGCACGAACACCTGCAGTGATATCAAGCTTGCCGATTTTCTGCTCATATTGGCCGTACATTGACGCATTAATCGAGGAGTGATCCCCCATCAGGTTCGAACTTACAGAATTGAAAATGTTCGAAACACCCGCAGTAATGATCGGTCCTTGACGAAACTGCCGCTGGATTTGATAATCCGAGAAATATACGATCGCGCTATTGCTCTGGCTTGTATTTGTCAAATTTGCGTTTTCTGCAAAGTACATGCGCGTCTTCAAGGAGTGCTTGTTGTTGTGTTTGTCAGTAAAGCGCACATACGGATCAATGAACAAGCGCTTACCGAGGTTGAATGTTAGGGTAGATGCAGAATCGCTCACATCAGATCCCCCACTCGGCGTGTAGGCCAAGGAATCGCTTTCCCAAATGAGGAAGTTCCCTGTTTTTTGCATTTGGAAGTTGAATCCTATTCCTGCTTTAAGACGTTCGTACTTTTTAAACTTGAAATACATCGTTCCACTCAAGCGTCCACGAAATTCTGTTTCTCCATCGCGGTACCCATCATTGTGGAAAAATGTTGAAGAGACTGTGTAGCCAAACCGTTGAAACATTTGTCCCCGATATACCTCAACTTGTTGATTCATTGGGTTCACCTGGTCCTTCGCTTTCCACCAATTCAAAGACTCGCGGGCTGGATTTCCATAGACACCATACTGCACTTTTACCTTCGTTTCAGGCTTAAGGTTGGGTTCTTTTTCTGCCATTGCGATGACACCATTCAAGGCCCCGCTTCCATACAATACCGAGGCGGCACCTTTCATCACTTCAATTTGAGCGGCTTGTTCCATCGGAATAGCATTCCACTGAGTGTCCCCCGCATATCCGGACAAAAGAGGCATTCCATTCCAGAGTAAAAGCACGCGACTACCCGTTCCATAGGCAAAACCACTTCCTCCACGGATACTCACCTGACCATCCATAGTAAACACGCCTGGTGTTTGATCTACCGCTTGTTCAAGATCTGTGATTCCTTTATTGTCAATAAGTTGGGGCCGGATAATTTCCATGGAAACAGGTACTTCTTCAATCGCTTGCTGACGTCTGTTTGCAGAGACGACAACCGGACCAAGGTTTTGAACTTGATCACGCATGGTAATGGTTACATTTCCGGGGCCATTCACGACTGTGGTGTCTGATAAATAAGGCAGCATAGTTGTGATGATTGTCACGGGATATGTGCTCGCAGACAACTGAAAATTTCCATCATAATTGGAAATTGCTTTTGCTCCGTTTGACGCAATAACTTTTGCTCCAACAACAGGGTCATTTGATTCTAAAACAACTTTTCCAGTAATTTGTCCAAGAGAATTGAACGCAACAAATGCGAGAATAAGTAGGCAGTATTTCATAGTCAAAGCAGTATTTTATTGGCTAGTACTTTGACGAATATACCAATTATTGATGAAATGACGCAAATTCCGCATTCACTTACTGCACGGCATACTTCAATTGAATCATGAAATTCCGAGGTGGTTGAATGTCTGCTGGCCGTGAAGAATATTCAGCGTTGAATGCATTATTGATGATAAACATCATCCGCATGTGCTCTGTAAAATTGACGCCAAATCGCACATCAAAAACCAAATTTCCTTGATTATACACTTGACGGTATTCCTTGAGTCCTGGTAAGACATATGTTCCCGCAATGGGCTCCTCAAATACGCGGTCGATGTTCGACATAAAGCTGTTGAATCGACAAGACGCTCCGCCAGAAATGCGTTTATAGCGAATCTCTGCATCAGCTTTCGCTAAATGCTTAAAGCGGTACTTGAGCATGTTGGTATTCGTATCAGAGAATGAAGCCAGGTACAAAGGATCTTTATTCAATGTAACAGGGTTCATATAGGTATAACCCATCAAGGTTGAAATTTCAAATGGGCCAATCTTCCCTTCGCTGTTGAATGAAAATTCAATTCCCGTGATGCGCGCTCTTTCGGCATTTTTGGCTTTAAAACCAACCCAATCCGTAATGTTATCTGGTGTCAATGCAATGGAGTCAGGATTGTAAATTCCGAAAGTGTATTCAATCATGTTGGTGTACTGATTAATGAATCCAGCAACATCGATGATCCCTTTCCATTTATCAATTTTAAACACCTGTTTGAATCCGATTTCACCTGCCCAACCTTTTTCTGGTCGCAGTGATGGGTTTGGGAAAATGATGATTCCACCCGTTGATGTCGCCGTGTAGCGTTCAGCAACAGAGGGAAAACGAACCCCTTGACCAAAAGATGCGCGAAGGTGTGTTGCTAGTCCTAGTTTTTTGTGAAAAGCCGTTCGGAAAACAGGATACACGGGAAGAGTTGTTTTTCCGAGAACGAATTTTGATTCTGCTTCAAGAGTGTCTTGTTTAAAATACTCTACGCGCACTCCAAAGGTCGCATCTACGCCTAAAATTTTTGTTTCCAACTGACTGTATCCAGCGAGATTTAGAGCTTGGTGGTTCCCAAAAACGGGGCTTAAGACCATGTTTTGCGTGGCTGTAGCACCCGAAAACAAGGTGGTGTGTTTATTAAAATTCTTTTGGTAGGAGTAATCGCCATAATACATGGTTGCTTTCGAAGAGGCGTAAATATTGGTAAGGTCGCCTGTAGTCACTAAATAATAGCGCGTCCGCAATTCATGTTTGTTGTTTTTCTTGTCGTAATACTTGATGTATGGATCGACATTGAGGCGGAGGTTCTTTTGATAGGTTACTGTTGAACCCGGACCTGTTGGGTCCATTCCTCCTTGTGCAATGTAGGCCAATGAATCGCTTTCCCACAAGATAAATCCTCCCGTGTACTGGTACTGCGCACTGTAAAACACCCCTGTCTTTAGATTTGGTATTTTCGATTTGAAATACAGCGACCCACTGACACGTGCGCGCTCTTCTAGCGCTCCTTTGCGGTAGCCCTCAGTGGTAAACCCATTCATGGAAAATGTATATCCGACACGCTTGAACATCTGTCCGACATAGGCATCCATTTGATAGAACGTTGGGTTCTTTGTCCACCATTTCAAGCTTTTACGCCTTGGGTTGTCATACACACCTACCTGGACTTTTGCACTATACTCCAATTTCAGTCCTGGTTCACGTTCCGTAATTGCTACAATTCCATTGAGCGCACCGCTTCCGTAGAGTACAGATGACGCCCCTTTCAGAATTTCAATCTGAGACATGTTTTCCATTGGAATGGCATTCCACTTCACATCTCCCACATCCGGCGCAACCATCGGTGTTCCATTCCACACCAAAAGCACACGGCTTCCTGCGCCATAAGAATACCCGCCACCTCCGCGAATACTTGCTTGACCATCCATGGTATACACCCCTGGGCTTTGATTCACGGTTTGCTCAAGGTTTGTGAATCCCTTGCTTTCGATGAGTGATGGTTTAATGA
>JBILBT010000276.1:0-4165 GCA_044353545.1 Crocinitomicaceae bacterium
TTTCAATGAATGAAATAAAAGATAAACTCGATTTAAACATCACCTACGAAGATGTATGCAACATTCTCTCATTACGTCCCGACTTATACGACGCGTTATCCAAAAATTTTGCTGCTAAGGAAGCCCCTGAATTCCAAAAAATCGCATTAAACGCTGCCCTAGAATTATTCGACTTAAAAAGATTCACCGCCAATGAATTTCAACTACTTCCAAATTTTATAAAAGAGCATGATCTCTTTCTACACAAATTAGGGTTGAATTTCCCGAAAGAATTAACGAAGAAATTAGAACGAACTCCCCGAAATTCGGGAGAAAGAGCTAGTCCCACTCGTTTAGCAGATTATATCCCTTATTCCCAGAATGAATCTATCAAAATTTCAATTACTCGTGCAGTCAATCTGATCTTAATTCACAAAGACTCTGATTTTTCGGACAATATTTTTCCTGAAGAAATGCGCAATAGCAAAAATTTTAATGAGATTAGAGAAACAGCTTGGATTAAAGCGATTAAAAAAGATCCAACGTATTATTTTGCTTTGCCGCATGATTTAAGGGCCAGTAAAATATATGAACCTCTACGTACTGTAGTTGATGAAAAATTATTGAATCATTGGATTAGTTCCATAGAATCAAAGCCTTGGCATCTAAACGTGCCTGGATACGTGCCGAAAGAAGTACGTTATCACGAAAAACTTCTTGGCGCGTATATTACTGGATGGGTGCCTCGTTTGATAAAAACACCCTCTCGAATTTATCATGTTTTTAATAATGGATGGGGAACGAGAACATACATGTCCTATCCAGCCCTTAAGAATAAATTTATTATCAATGCCCTTATTGAAGGTTTTCAAAAGAACCCTAATGAATTCAACCATACTTCCTACAAGCATGTGAAAAATTATCTAATGGCTTGGCTCATAGCTGGTTTTCGCTCCAATTCATTAGACCAATATATGTACTATGATCGTCTAAAAGATGATACACTTAAAAACGGAATCAATGCAAGTGAAAACGACCAAGATCCAACAGCATATTTCAATGTCCAATTTTTTAAAGGCAATCAAATCCTTTTGGTCAGTACCTATTCGAGTTTGAATTCAGCAACTATCTTGAAATTAGACACTACTCCTCCAACCACAATATATGTTGCACCAAAAAAAGCCAATGCAAATAAAAAGATGCCTACCTCAATTAACAAGGGAAGTTTACTGGAAATCTTATACAATGGGAGAAAAATGTTGATTAGTATTGATGTGCATAAAACAGGGTACGTAACGTTCACGTCAAATCAATTAGAGACTAAACTGTTGAAAGGCACGCGCATCGGTGGTTCATTTAAAATTGGCTCGAACACGATTGAGCTGATTGATATATTGGGTTAATTGAAGCATTTTTCACCTCTCCTATTCGTATAGAGAACGGCTCGGTGTATAACCCAAACCCTTTGAAATTTACCGTTGGGACAAGCAATTGGCGATTAGTCACAAAATATTTTTACATTTTGATGTTTCACATGAGCAAAGACCATTAAACATTGATTTTCAATTATTTAGATGATATTTAAAAGGTATATTCGGTAACTCCAAAAATTATTTTTGTTTTATTTTAAACTTTTTTGTAATATTTTGTGAAAATAAACGTTACCTTTTCCAAGAACTGAATTATACCCTTCGTAAAAATTTATTTGCCTATGATTTAAAAAGGTTACTCTCCACATTACAACTGCTTAATGTTTAACCCTAAAAACCAAACGCCATGAAAACGAATCTTGATCTTATTTCCGAACAACTTCCTTACTTCCGTGCCATTGCGAAACGTTCTCTCCCAAATCAATATCTCCATTTGGCAGATGACCTTGCTCAAGATGCCATCATCAAGGCCATTGAAAACATCAGCAAATTTGATCCAGCAAAAGGAAACTTCAAAAGCTGGTTATATAGAGTAACACAAAACTTATGTTTCGACGCTATTCGTAGCATGAAGAAAATGGACCTTGTGCCTTTGAACGGTACCATAATGCACAACGACACTACCGAACAAAAGGATCTAGAACATTTGCAGCTTCGTGCGATTCGCAAATCCATGGCTTTTTTAAGTGAGCGTGATCGTCAATTGATTACATATCGTTTTATGTATGGAATGAGTGGTCGTGAAATGGCTCAGTTAATGAACATTCCTGAAAGTCAAATCAATATCTACTTTCAACGCGCAAAGAATCGCTTGAAAGAACTTTGTAAAGAGGCCGCTTAGGCCTCTTTTTTTTTGCACGAAATGAATTACCTTTAGCGAAAATTTAGACCAATGCGCTTCCCCTATTTCATTCTTTTTTTTAGCACACTAATTCTCACCTTTGCATGTGATCCCGGAGAAAAAAAGTCAGCAAAACCTGAGGAATCTTCGGCTGAAAATTCTCATGAAAAAGACAGTGCCACCGAACCTCAATTTAAAAGTGGCTTGGCACTTCGATTTCGCGATTACAGCAAAGAATATTGCTTTACGAACAATGATGCTGAGGTCAATGACTTTTGTTCAGAAATGGATTTGCACATGTTGACGGTTGAATTGAAAGATCAGTCTGTGGCGGAGCGCATCAATCGAGCCATCATCAAAGGTGTTACGAACAATACCTTAAAGGAAAAATCTCTGAGTCAATGGGTTTCAGAAGGGGTTGAACGCAACGACATTGAGATGGCATATCAACGTTCAATTCGCTGTGATGTGGTCGAAAAATCACGCGATATTTTAGTCGTAGTCATCGGGAATTATGAATATTATTACGGGGCGGCACATGGCGGTGGCACGACAGAAACGTTCAATTTTGATCTTCATACTGGAAAAGTACTCGGCTTGAGTGACATTCTTCAAGCGGGGTATGGCAAAGAATTAAAACGCATTGCGGAAAAGTTCTTTATCGCGGAGAATGGCGCTGAAGGTTGGGATTTCACACCTGGAGCTGGAGATTTCGAATTGGCAAACAACATCTCTTTTACACGTAAAGGCATGGAATTCGTTTATGACGCCTACGAAATTGGTTCTTATGCCGCTGGTGCTCCATCCATGTGTATTCCTTGGAAAGAACTGAAAAAACTCATTACCGAAGAATCTTTAATTCAAGATTTTATCGATCATCCTGCTAAGGAAAAGGAGGAGTTGGGCTGTTAATAGTAATCCAATCACCTACCATGTTATTGATGCATTAAAGAGGATCAAAGACAAAGGAAGCAGAATTTATTCGTTGAAAACCATCAGGACCAACAACTCTGGCTGTTACTAAAACTTCAGTTTTTGTTGTCTGATTTTTCAGGTACTCGATTACAAGTGAGCTTATGTCATTCCCCTGAACTTGAAAGGACTGAGTACCTCCATTAAAATTAACCTCATAAGAAACCACAATAAAATCCTTCGTTAAATGGACAAAATCGGGATATCCTGCTCTAAGTGATTCAGTGTAATCAAGAAGCGCTTCACCATTCTTTGCTGAGCCCCAATACAATTGACAGTCCGGCAGATGCCTGCATAAAAACTCCTGCTTTGCGATTGTATCCCCTTTTTCGTTTAACACACCAATTGTTGCGCGCTTAATATCCTTAGCAAGAACAGTATAAAAGGTTTCATGCTTCTGTAATATTGCTCCTTCGGCAAATACAGTATACTTACCCTCATCCTTTGGAACTGCGATTTCAAGACGATTCGCATAGCCTAAATAGAGCACATTAAATACTGGAAACTGCACAACACCTTGCGCAAAACCTCCAAAGGAGAATGTGCATGCTCCTAAAAAAAATAGTGTTTTCATACCTTAATATTTTATAATTTATAACTCCCTTTTACTTCCCTATTTATTCCATCTGGACCGACAACTTTAGCCACTATGGTAAATGTGTCCCCTTTATTTAAACTTTGGAGATACAACATTACGTTTTCGACAATAGTGCTACCTGATACAGTAATCGGCATACCCGATCTTGTGCTCAAGACATATGATTTCACTTCGAATTTTACATTAAGTGGAATATACTCATCGTATCGTGCATAAAGCACGTTGTTCATAATCTGAACTTTTTCACCATCTGCAGCAGCCCCAAAGTACAATGTAGGCGGTGGTAAAATTCGCACCTCAAAATTGATGCTATCGAAACATTTTCCACTTGTTGGATCGTTAAAA
>JBILBT010000058.1:0-12958 GCA_044353545.1 Crocinitomicaceae bacterium
TATAGGCATGACGAATAACGAAGTTCTTCACGTATTTCTTTGCGAAATCGAATTTTGTCAACCCGTTGTAGTTAATGGACCAGTTTGGAAGCGGCATGTTCTTCACTGGGTTGATGTTTTTCTCATTCACTGTGCGATCGGTATAGGAAGTCAAGAAAGCTCCAATAATCACTTCCTGTTGAGTTCCGTTGTATCCGCTGTAGTATCCCGATGTCAAAGCAGATGAATTGGTGTTGTTTGCACCGAGCACCTGTGATACTAATGGACGATTGGTCAAGAGGTTATCAAACACGGAGGACGAATATTCCTTTCCGATTAAAGCAAATGCTGAACCAATTCCGATGGTAGAATAGGTGAGTGTTCCAGTTTCAACGCGGCTTTGACCTTCGTACTGTTGGGATGATTCGTTCCAACGGAAGAATTCATTTGAATTGTTTCCAAAGGTGCGGTTCAATGAAAGCTCAATGGTCAGGTCCTTTAGAGGTTCAAGTGATGCACGCATGGTTAAGTTCTTCGAATGCGTCATTGTATATTGCTTGTTCAAATCCTGGTTTTGAACCAACCAACCATTGTTTGCTGCAGTCTGAGCAATGTTATAGCCCGTTTCTCTTCCCCAAATGTCATAGCGTTGTTGTCCAAATACAAATCCACCTAGCGGTGCGTTAAACGACGGGTTAAAGCCAAGTATTCTAGTTTCTTGATTGTAGCCCGGAAGCAATGTTCCATCATTGAGTGCATACGTTGCGGATACATTTCTAACGGTCATCAATGCGCGGGCAAAGAAACCGGCTACAGGATGAACCTTTCCACCACGTTTTTTCTCTTGTTCTTTTCTTTTGTCTTCGCGTTCTTTCTTTCGTTTTGCCTTGGCTTTTTCCTTTTCGGTCATTTCTGACTCGTCCTTTTCGGGTTCTTTATCTGTCGTTTTATCCGACTGACCTTTGGTGCCACCATCGGCTCCGGTATTTCTTCCACCAACTTCTTTGGATGTAGCAGTGCCTCGGCCACCCTTGCCATCTTGAAGCACTTTTTTCAAATAGGGAACTTTGTTGTAAAGGTTCATGAAATTCAACTGTCCCGTCATATTGATGCTTCGGTTGTTTTGGATGATGTTCCCAAAGTCACTTTGTCCGAGTGGTGCCCGCTGCCAGTTGTAGGTGCCCGAATATTTAAAGCTGGCACTCATCCAATCGGTCGCAGGGAATTTGTCTAAAGGAAGGGTATAATTGATGGAATAGTTGTGTGAGTAATCCATCGTTTTTCCAAAGGTGTTCATTTGAGAGCGGATGGTATCTCGGAATGCCTGATAGGCAATAGGATCTGCCTTTTTATCCACGCGATCATTGCCCTCTTCAAAGATAGCTCTGTTGGCAGCGTTGAAAGTAACCTTAAGGTTCTTGGTGATATCATACCCTAGAGCATAGGTTCTGTTCCAATTGAAACGCTTTACATACACGGGTGCGAATTGGTAATCGGGAACCATGTTGTTTCTTACCTGTCGCTCATTGTATGTGCGTAAAAGGTCGTTGCTGAACGAAATGTTTTTTGGTGTGAGGTATAAATTAAAGTCTTTTATGAGTGACAGCCACTTCGATTTTTGTACGAACGGCAATTTCTTGAATGGTTCGAGTGGTTTGGCGGTAAATGAATAGTTGTAGTTCAATCCTGTATTCCAGGTTTTTGTTCGGTCGTAATTGGTGTTGAAGTCTCGGTGTAAATTTTCTGAGAAGGCGTACGAAGTTGACCAGTTGGAAATTCTCCAGAACTGCGGTTTCGCGCCAGCTTTCATTTCCTTGCGCACATTGGTGAAATTGTAAGACTTTCTTTCCGTGAAGTCTTGTCCTAGTTTTGCGCGTTCACGGCGTTCGGCCAAATCATAGGCGGAAAGTTTAACATCTGGGTTGAATGGGTCATATTCAGGATTGATCACGCCAACAGAATACCCAAAGAAGAAAGGCAATGAGACGCGTGCTTTTCGACCGAAGAATTGTCCGAGTTGTACATTGGCATTCATATCTAAACCCATGCGCTCGTTACGCTGACGTTCTTGCACCCGGCTTTCGACACTACCCCAGTTGATTCCGGAATAATTCCCCGACATGGACACATTGGCAAAGTCAGCCATTTGAAGTTGCATTTGAGCTACAGCGGCCGAACCTCCTTCGCTGACGAAGTCCGTCAAGCGTAACTCATTAATCCAAATGATCGCACATTCGGCTTCGCCATTGTCTGTGGAAAATACATTGGATGATTTAGAAGGGTTTCGCACCCCCACCATGATCGTTCGAAGGCCTTGAAGGTTAGGGTTCCCCTTCACTTTAATGCGTTGATTCGTGGATCCTGAAATGAAGTCGGAATATTCGATGACGTAAGAAACAGAAGTGTTACCGGCATCGATGAGGTTATTTCTTTTTTTCTTGAGGTTTAAGAGGTCATCGAAAACAATTTCAATATCGTTCAAGGTGGGCCAAATGTCTTCAGGAAGTGTTGCACCCCATTGTGTCTTATAGAGTGGGATTTCGTATTCGTAATAATTGTCGCTAAAGTCAGTACCCAAACGCACAAAAACGGTCAAATCCTTATCGTTCAATGGCAACGATGTCTTTACTTCTTCAGCATGCACAAACATTTTCATCTTCTTGTAGGTGCGCACATCAAATTGCACATTGCGGTAAGCGGCGCGGGCATCGCCATCTTGAAGGTTACAAATATCTAGTACAAGAGATTGTTCGTTGAGCTGACGTTGATACGTTTGAGAAGGGTCAATTTCGCGTTGAATGCCAGGAGGAATTTCATATTTAATGGGGCTACGTTGATCGTTTTCTTCCACGTTCACCGCTCCGATATTGAATGATGTAAGGTTCGGATCGACTTGAACACTTTCTCCTGGAGTAGTTAAGTCTTCGAGATATCTTCTCCATTCACCACGAATCAATTCTAGTCGTGCGAAGCGAAGCACTACTTCTTCATCGAAGTCTTTCAAGAACATGCGCATGAAACGAATGGAACGGAAATCGGTAATTCCATTTACTTTGCGTTCGAAGTCGCGAATAGGAATTTTGAATTGGTACCAACGCTCTTCTTTTGTTCCATTTTGATAAACTTGAACATTGGTGATGTAATTTTTTCCAACAGCCATGTCGTTTTGACGCATGCTAACGCGGTATTGGAAATAGCTCTCTGATTCTGCGAGGTTGTTGTCTTGGTTAATGTCCTCCAAGTCGGGCATGTTGGTGCCTTGCGTTGGATAGCCATCTACATTGGCAGTATCAGACATTTCGGTTGTAGGCGAATTGCCCTCCATACCGTTGTATTTTTTGTATCGTTTTAGGATGTTTAGTGTATCTGCGTCGTAGTTGTCGTCGCGGTAGAAATTATAATCATCACCCGAAGGGTCATTTATCATGCGCGACTTCGTGGCAGGGTCTAAATTTGAATTGTTTTGCACCCACGAAACATAGTTCTGAAACGCAATACGCTCTTGTGCATTGTTCCATCCATCCATACCAATGTCTTGGTTCAAGCGGCTTGTCGGATCGGTATCAAAGGCATTGACAACGACCTGCTGCGTTGATACGCGTGCCCAAGCAGTTGTGTCGATGTTGTCGTTCACAGAAACCCCAGTTGGTGGCAAACCATTTTCAAAGCTTTTGCGCGAATCTGCTAAGATATCTTCTGATATATTACCAAGGTTAAAGTAAAGGTCACCACCAGTATGGTTGTTATCAGGGTCGGCATCTTCATTGAATGGGTCGAGCACCCAGAATTGGATGAACTCTACATTGGTCAATTCAAAGTCATTTGTCGACAAGGAGCGCATGATTCCACCCCAACGATTTTCTGGGTTAGAGAAGGTTCCGTCTGGTAAAATGGCATTGCTTGTATCGTAGTTGTACATCCCACGCTCTTTCGGGTAATAGGCAAGTTCGAGGATCGGGACGTTGGTAATTGAACCATACTGTTGCTGCAGGTTCGGGAAGATATCTTGTTGATTGACTAGGCGCATACGACTATCTGACAACATGGCCGGATTGTCTTTAATGTGCTGTGGTGTCAGTGAATTGTTTTGGTAGAACAATGGATCGATGAGGTACCACGATGTATGCGCACGCTTGTACCCAGCAGAAAGATTTTTGTTTTGTCCTTCTGGGAATAGATCGGGTTGCCCTTGAGGTGTTGAGGCGAGTCTCCAAGCAGTCGATGCTCTCAAGTCAATGGCACTTTGCGATCCTTCGAAATCATCAATGTATGAAGTTCCGTCTTTGTTGATGGCTCTTGGCTGACCGGGAATAAGGTGTGCAAATTCACCTGAGAAAGAAAGCGTAGATTTCTGCGTGGTTGAAATGACTGGCAAAAGGTCAATCATTTTAGTTAAAAATGGCAGTTCAGTTTTTACGGCCAAATCGATTCCGATGATGTTGTTTTTGAATGGCTCACTTCCAATATCCACTTTTTGAGTTACCGGACGTTCCATCATCCGCATCCAGGTTCCTCCAATGTTGAAATTTTCGTTGAACCGGTAGTTGTAGTGCATCCCGATCATTGACCTGGCTTGGAAGCCAAAGACAGAATTGCTTTCAATGGAAATTTTGATGGGTGTATTGGATTCAAGAATCCCACTGTTCAGGATTTTTACTCTTCCAAGGTTATAATCAACGGTATAATCAACGCCTTCTGTCAACTTGATTCCTCCGGCTGTTACTGTTACGGCACCTTGAGGAACATTCAATGTATTCAATGGAATATCCGATGTTACCGAAGATTGATATTCACCCTTAAAGGTGAACCGATTTTTACTTGGAATCTGCTGTGCTGCGGTTTTTGTTGAATCGTAAAGTTCAGTAAAAGACACTTTATCTACTATGACTTGAGGAATGTTCGCGTCTTCAAGTTTGGCCTTTAACGTTGCTCCAAAGGGTTCTACGGTTGAAAAATAAACGCGGCCATTACGTGTGTTTATTGTCCCGCCATTGTCGGCTTTATTTCCTGTGAAGTTGATAGGAACATAATCGAATACCCCATCAGAGAATGGTTGCTGGTTTTGATTCAGCTTGTCCATTTCCAAAAGCGTCACCAACTGCTCGTCATCGACTCCTTCCAAGGGGAAGAAGGGTACAAGTACGGATGTTTCAGGATTGTTGTATAAGAGGTCAATTCTAAAACCTGTTTGATCTACTTGATATGCACCTATAGAGTACACGTTCTTCATCATCAAGTCCCACACCTTATTGTTTGGATTCGTGATGGTCGGCTTTAGCAATTTAAGGATAAGTGCCTGTTGTCCAGCTACACCATCCGTTGAGAATTCACCAACCTGATAGGTTTCCCCACGGTAAGTATATTCGTAGGCTACCGCCAAAACCTCGTCGTTATTTAAAGGCAGGTTTAGGGACACATAACCCAATAAGGCGTTATAGGAGAATTCTTGGTCCGTCAGTTTTCGTGCATTTTCAACTTTTTCGTAGTGAACAGCTTGTTGAAAAGGCCCAGGGGCAGTTATTTGGGAGCTGAGTGCAGGCACGGCATTAGAGAAGCTCCGCACCAAGGGCTGATTTGAAGCCCATGCATAAAGTCCGTTCGCGTCGTTGTCTGGGATATTATTTGGCCCAAATCCACCAGGATTACCTTGACAATTGCTTTGTTTTTCTTCCCCTAAATCTGAAAAGGCAACCACATTACGGGTGTTTTCAATGCTATTTGAGCGATTTGTCAACCACACCTCAATCCGTGTAATGGCCATGGTTGAATTGACAATCGGCAAGGTCGCCATCGCTTCGTCGTAGTGATCGTGGTGGAATAAGTTTACAAAGTAGTGACGATTGGCCTCATAATTGTCGGCGCTTAGTTCAAACTTCTGTACTTGTGCTTTCCCAGTAATATTGATCTCCTGACGTTTCCCTTTGGATGATGCTGCAATCAAATCGATTGTTGATCGTCCAAACTTCAATTTTGTTTTTGCACCAAAGAGTGTTTGTGACCCTTGGATCAATGAAGTAGGCAGCTGCATGGCCACATTTCCCAATTCGATTTTTTGCATGATCTGGTCTTCGTCACCCGTATATTCGAGTTTGGAGACATTGTCAAAATCGAATGCTGCTTGGGTGTTGTAGCTTGTGCCAATCTTTAGTTTTGTTCCAATTTGACCCACTAAATTTAACTGAATCTGCTGCTGGAAGTCAAAGCGTGTAATCTTACGCTGCTTCATGGGCAAGATTGGATTGTCGTAGCGTGATGAATTTACGCCAAAAGAGAGTTCAACGCTTCCTTGTGGACGAATGGTAATTTGATCTGAACCGAAGAAATTTTCAAAGGCCTTGCTTCCAATTTTAATCGGAAACTCCATAGGCTGACTTTTGGCCGTTTGCTGGTCGATTTTATCCTTCCAGTTTTCACGAAGTGCTTTTTGACGCTCGTATTCTAGGTATTCCTCCAAGGTCATCATGGATGGATTCCGGTAATTCAAATCACTGCCAATAGTTTCTTTGAAGATGTATGTACCCGTTATTGGGTCGTAAACAATGGTTTGTTTCACCGAACTCGGATCGCCAAGGTCAAAACTTTGCGGTGTTGTTTGGGTAGGATCGATGTTATTTTGAATCGGAAATGGCAGAGTATCTTGCGCAAACAACTTACCCGAAAGTATAAATGCCGCAAAAACCACCATCGATATCGATGCAGTTGTAGGGTATTTAATCAGTAAGTGAATCTTCTTTTTCAACTTATAATAATTTCAGTGCTTCTTTGATTAATTGTTCCACAGATTCTGGTCCAGTCGAAAGTTTATCGAGCACCTTGTCTGCTGCTTTTTTGTCAAAACCCAAAGAAACAAGGGCAGTTAACGCATCAAATCGGTTTGTATTGCTTTGACTAAATATATTTTCAGTCGAAAATGTCATTTTTAACATTTTATCCTTGAGGTCAATAATCACCCGTTGGGCAGTTTTTGCTCCAATACCTTTGATTCCTTGAATGGTGCGCACATCTTCGGATTGTATGGCGTGCGCAATCTCATCGGGAACCATTGATGAAAGCATAATCATTGCGGTGTTTGGGCCAATTCCTGAAACCGAAATGAGGTGGTTGAACATCTCACGTTCTTCTTTCGAAGAAAAACCATACAATATATGGGCATCTTCGCGAACAATGAGTTTGGTAAAGACGCGAACGGCTTCGTCCGAACCTAGTGTAGTGAAGGTGTTTAGAGAGATTTTCACTTCATACCCAACCCCTCCACAGTCGATCATGAGATCGGTAGGATTTTTTTCAATGAGACGTCCACTTATCTGTCCAATCATACTTATTTATTTTGAGCGTCAACAACAGCAACCTTCACCATATTGATAATTTCACGAACACTTGATCCGAGTTGCAGGATGTGTACTGATTTTTTTAAGCCAACAAGCACCGGTCCAATAGCATCCCCTTCAATCATTTCTTGCAAGACCTTGTAGGTAATGTTTCCGGCTGAAAGATTTGGGAAGATTAAAGTATTCACCTGCTTATTTGCCAAGTGCGAGAACGCAAATTTTTCCATCAACAGGTCATTGTTCAAGGCAAAATTCGCTTGAATTTCACCATCGACAACCAAGCTTGGGTATTTTTCGTGCAAGATTTCTACTGCCTTAGACATTTTTTCCGCATCAGGACCTATGGATGAACCAAAGTTGCTATAGCTCAATAATGCGATACGCGGAGTCACTTTAAATTTCCGAATAGTTTTCGCCACATTCGCGGTAATCTCTGCGATTTGTTCTGCAGTAGGATTAAGGTTTATGGTGGTATCTGCCAAGAATAGTGGACCACGCTTCGTGTTCAGTATGTACAATCCCGCGACTGTATTCACATCTTTTTCTAGACCGATAGTTTGAAGTACCGGCCGCACACTATTTCTGTAGCTACGCGTCAAACCTGAAATCATGGCATCGGCATCGCCCATTTCGACCATCATTGCACCAAAATGGTTGCGTTCACGCATGATTTGCACCGATTCAAATTCTGTGAATCCTTTACGCTTGCGCTTTTCAAAGAACGCGTGTCCATAGGCAGTACGACGCTCATCCTCCTGTTCTGATTTCGGGTCGATGATCATGACATCGGGCATTTCAATGGCATATTCTTCGATGAGTGCTTCGATTTTGCTGCGTGTGCCAAGAAGTATTGGAAAGGCAATGCCCTCTTCCATAGCCGTTTGTGCGGCTTTAAGTATTTTTATATTGTCTGCTTCAGCAAATACAACACGCTTTGGATTCTCTTGCGCTTTGGATGTGATGTTCCGAACAAGTTTGTTGTCAAGACCTAAACGGTTTTTGAGTTGCATTTCATAGGCATCCCAATCGGCGATTGGATTTTTTGCTACACCTGAGTCCATGGCAGCTTTCGCTACAGCTGGTGCCACATAGTAAATCAGTCGTGGATCCAAAGGTTTTGGAATGATTTGCTCGCGACCGAACATGATGTTCTTTTCGCCATATGCTTCGATTACCTCTTCTGGAATGGTTTCTTTTGCTAGTGAGGCAATGGCTTTTACCGCTGCCAATTTCATTTCTTCATTGATCGTCGTTGCACGAACATCGAGAGCGCCTCGGAAAATGAAGGGGAATCCGAGGACATTATTTACTTGGTTCGGATGGTCTGAACGCCCAGTGGCCATGATGATGTCTTTGCGAACAGATGTCGCGTCTTTGTAGGAGATTTCAGGTTCTGGATTTGCCAATGCAAACACAATTGGGTCTTTTGCCATCACCTTAATCATTTCCTTGTTCACTAGTCCACCGCGAGATAGTCCAAGGAACACATCTGCTTTGTTAAAAGCCGAAATGAGGTCAATTGATTTTTTGTGAGAAGAAAAGAGAATTTTCGTTTGATCGAGATCAGTTCGTTCTTGACAAATTAATCCTTTCGAGTCAAACATAAAGATATTCTCAAGTTTTGCCCCAAGAGAATGGTAGAGCTTCGCACACGAAAGTGCTGATGCGCCTGCACCTGACACCACGATTTTAACATTTTCAATTTTCTTCTTTGCCAATTCAAGGGCATTGAGAAGAGCTGCCGATGAAATAATGGCTGTTCCATGTTGGTCATCGTGCATGACTGGAATGTCGAGTTCTTCCTTTAGGCGTCGCTCAATTTCAAACGCTTCAGGTGCTTTGATGTCTTCGAGGTTGATTCCACCAAAAGTAGGCGCAATGGCTTTAACTGTTTGAATGAACAACTCAGGATCACTTGCATCTACTTCGATATCGAACACATCGATGTCGGCAAAAATCTTGAAGAGCAAGCCTTTTCCTTCCATCACGGGTTTTGATGCTTCAGGGCCGATATTGCCCAATCCTAGAACGGCTGTACCGTTTGAAATTACGGCAACGAGGTTTCCTTTGCTTGTGTATTTATAGACATCGTCCTTATTCTCGGCAATTTTCAGGCATGGCTCAGCAACACCTGGAGAATAGGCCAATGAAAGGTCTCGTTGAGAAGAATATGGTTTTGTAGGAACTACTTCTATCTTTCCCGGCTTGCCCGATGAGTGGTAGTCTAGAGCTTCCTGTTTGCGTATTTTCGACATGCATGTTTCTTAGGGCTGTAAAGATACGAAAATGCTACGAAATAAGGCATCGAACTATGGGGCATAAAAAAACCCGGACCTAAGCCCGGGTTTCTTGAAATATGCATTTCAATTATTTGATCACCACATTTTTAGTCGTTGTGATACCGTTAGAAACAACAGTAACGATGTAACTTCCTTTTGCCATGTCAGCAACTGGGAAAGTAACCGTAGATGTTCCGTTCAATGATTGAAGTGTTTTCGCAGTAATTACACGTCCTTGAAGGTCAAGGATAGAAACTTGGTAATCAGCGTTTGTTGCTTCGAAAGATACATTCAACTCGTCAGATGCTGGGTTAGGGTAAACTGTAACTACTCCTAATGCAAGCTCATCCAAGATAGAACTTCCGTCAGTCTTAAATGCGGCGTCTCTAGAAAGCGAAGTACCAAAGTTTCCAAGGTCAAGGTTGAGAACAGAGCTTCCGTTAGAAACTATTTCCATACCATATTGACCAGCAGGGTTAGTACCGTAACCAAATCCGTCTCCGTAAGAGTCATTCATGATGATTTTGTAGCAGTTATTCCCAGCTGGAAGTGTAACATTCTGAGTTTTCGTAGTGAGTGCGTCTGGGCCACCAGAAGCTGTACCTCCTGCACCAACGTATGGACCACCAGAGGCAACTACAGTATTTGTTGAAGAATTTCTAATTTCCCATGTTGTTTCTGAAGGATAATTGTCCGTGAAAACTTTAACGGTAATGTTCAACCCAGATTGGTTTGCAGAAACAACACCTACATTGTCACTTGTCAATACTGCACTTGCAGGCGAAGCGCCATTAATATTCGTTAATTGAACAGAATAATTTGAAGCTAAGTTGAATGCATATGAAGGAAACGTTACTGTTCCAGTTGCAAATTGAGCCAAGTTGCCTGTGTAAGGAGTTGTGCTTACTTGAGTACCATTTTCTTTCAATACAACAGTCGCACTTGTAATGGCGTTCGTACCAAAGTTCTTGATTTCAGCCGTAGCTTGACCATTCGTTGAGCACAAAGCGATTTCATCACCGTCGATTTCACCATGGTTTGTTATACCCGTTAATGTTCCACAATTTGAATTGATGTTTGTTTTTAACTGACTTGCAGACAAGGCACCACATTCAAAAACTAGACCGTCTGGACAAATTCTGTAGACAGTTGGGAAATATGTTATTTCATACAAATCAGCGATAGCACCACTGTTGATAATTGGATACGGAGTTCCAGTTACCCAGTCACCTTGAGTGTTTCCGCCCGTACCATTCAAGTCTGCAACAGTTGTAGCGTTGTCGCCTTCAATGTAAAATACCATTACTTCGTCAGAACCTTCTGGCCCATACGCGTTGTATATATCCCCTAAAGCGTGCGTGTTGTGGTAATTCCAGCATGGCCCACACCACGTTGCGGAAATATCCAAAATAACAGTCTTCCCAGCATTCAAATAATTAGCTAGGGTATGAGAATTTCCGTTTAAGTCAACTCCTGTAAAATTTGGAGCAACAGATCCGTCAGCAATTTGTGCTGTCGACGTGTTCATTGCCGCAATACTTGTTAGAGCAAGGGCGGAGAGTAATAGTTTTTTCATTCTTTTGAAATTTTATTGGTTTAGACAATGTTAACTTTGAACAGCTAACGCGTTCGAATTTACAGCAAATTTTTATTCTACAGATATTTTAACCATAATATTTATGTCAAAATGAAAAATAGTTCAAGGAAAAAACTTATCGTTTTCAGTGGGTCTGGCATGAGCGCAGAGAGTGGTATCAGCACATTTCGAGATAGCGGAGGCCTTTGGGAGCAATACAAAATTGAAGAGGTGGCCAGGCCAGAAGCATGGAAACGCGACCCAGAATTTGTTCAGGAATTTTACAATCTACGCAGAAAACAAATCATAGAGTGTCAACCAAACAGGGCGCACGAATTGATGGCTGAACTTGAAAAAAAGTTTGATGTGACAGTGATTACCCAGAATATCGATGACCTCCACGAACGCGCTGGTTCAAGCGATGTCATTCACCTTCATGGAAACATCCGCATGTCAAAAAGTTCTGGACCTAATCAGGAAAAGGCCTATTATCCTATTGAGGGTTGGGAACTAAAAACGAGTGACTTATGTCCTGATGGGCACACCCTTCGACCGCACGTTGTTTGGTTTGGTGAGGAGGTTCCAATGTATGAGGTGGCCTTGCAGCACATAGCCGCGGCGGACCTTCTTGTGGTCATTGGTACTTCACTTCAAGTATATCCTGCTGCGGGCTTGATTCACTATGCGCTCAACGCCGAGTCGCGTTACCTCATTGATCCAAATGCTGGAGAGCTGAACGTGCCAAAATCATTCAGGGTCATTCCGATGAATGCCATCGAAGGAATGATAACATTGATGGAAGAGTTGAGTTAGAGACTTATTTTTTCTTTAGCTGCTCTTTCACGAAAAGCTCCAGTGCTGCTGTCATCGAAGGTGCGTTAGGCATTGGGGCGTGCACATCCAAACGCAAGTTGTGCTTTGCTACTGCGCTTGCTGTGGTTGGACCAAAAGCGGCGATGTTCGTGTTGTTTTGTTTGAAGTCTGGAAAATTCTTGAATAGGGATTCGATTCCTCCTGGGCTAAAAAACACGAGCATGTCGTAGTATACATTTTCCAAGTCAGATAAATCAGAAGCCACTGTTCGGTATAATATGGCCTTGGAGAAATTCATTTTGTGCGCCTCTAATGTAAGCGGAATGGTGTCACGTAATATGTCGGTACACGGCAAGAGAAAACGCTCTCCCTTGTGTTTTTTCATGATATCCACGAGCTCTTCAATGGTTTGTTTTCCAAAGAAAATTTTACGCTTTCGATAGGTCACATATTTTTGAAGGTAGAGAGCCACGGCTTCAGAAATGCAAAAATACTTCATGGTATCAGGCACCTCAAAACGCACCTCTTCGGCGATTCGAAAGAAATGATCAATCGCGTTTTTGGAGGTAAGAATAATGGCAGTATGTTCAGCAATCGTTACCTTTTGCTGGCGAAATTCCTGCGCTCCAATTCCTTCGACACGAATGAACGGTCGGAAGTCTATTTTTAACTTGTATTTCTCGGCCAAATCAAAATAAGGTGACTTATCTCCTTCTGGTTTGGGCTGAGAAACTAGTATCGTCTTAATCGCCAATGTTCAACAACTTAAGTTAGACTCAAATCAATGTCCGAAAATTCAATTGAACGCAGTAGTAAGCTACAATCAAAGGAAGAATTTCGAGCGTGCAAAGATATAAAAATATATAATACCACGCGACACCTCGATTCAAAACGAGAATGCTGCTTTTGGTAATGCGTTGTAGGACTCTAGCGCCGATGAGGACACAAAAAATCACCGAGCAAATCGCATTCAGTGCGGGGTT
>JBILBT010000277.1:0-4156 GCA_044353545.1 Crocinitomicaceae bacterium
GAATTATTTTTTCACATATTGTGTCAAGATCACAATTCCTTGGCCATTGATTTTTCCTTCAATTTGCTCCGTATTGTCTTTCACCAAGCGAATATTGCGCACAGATGTACCACGTTTTGCAGTAAAGCCGGCGCCTTTCACTTCAAGGTCTTTGATCAAAACAATGGTATCACCATTCTGCAATACTGTTCCATTGCTGTCCATATGAAGAGCTGCAGCTTCAACTTCACGATGATCCCCAGATGCCTCTGCCCAAGCCAATGTTTCATCGTTCAAATACATCATGTCAATTAAATCTTGTGGCCAATCCTCAGCTTTGAGACGGTGTAACATTCGCCATGAAAGCACCTGAACCGCTGGCACTTCACTCCACATGCAATCTGTTAAACAGCGCCAATGGTTAGAATCCATTGTGTTTTTTGTCATCTGTTCAACACAGATCGAACAGGCGTAAACATGTTGATCTGGGTTTGTACTGTTTCCTGGTTCTACAAGAAATGCGGTCAATCCATCAGCGCCTCCACACAATTCACAAATCCCCTTGCTGCGCGAACGCAATTCTACCTCTACCATTCTTGTTATTTCAATTGATTGTCCAAAGCCATGTGGAGTCCTAGTCCACGAAGTTCTTGACCTTGAGCGATGATCGTTCCATCACCATCGATCAGGAATGCCGAAGGAATGGAATATACTTTGTACAAGGTTGATACAACGTTGTCTTTGTCCCAACCGTGGTATTTCCACGTTAACTTATCCTGTGCAATTGCAGCTTTCCAAGCGTCCTCATTGCGGTCCAGGGAAATACTAAACACCTCAAACCCTTTGGCATTTTTAAACTTTGCCGATTTGTATTTCGCGTATGCCTCCACCACATTTGGGTTTTCTTTACGACAGGGTCCACACCAAGAAGCCCAGAAATCTACCAAGACCATTTTCCCCTTCAACTTTGACAGTTGAACAGTTTTTCCTGCTGGAGTAACTAAGGCAATGTCTGGAGCTTTTTCTGCTGGCAAGGCTTGATTTTCTTCCTTTGACGGAGAAAACAGCGAAAGGGAAAGTGCGCCAATCGCAACAACGATGAGTATATATTTCATTATCCTATTCTTCTGATGTCAGCACCTATATTGTTCAATCGAAACTCAATATCCTGGTACCCTCGGTCGATTTGTTCGATGTTGTGGATCACACTTTTGCCTTTTGCAGACAAAGCAGCAATGAGCAAAGAAACCCCAGCACGAATATCTGGAGATGTCATTTGAATTCCTCTCAAGTCATATTGACGATCTAAACCGATTACCGTAGCGCGATGTGGGTCACATAAAATGATTTGCGCCCCCATATCAATCAACTTGTCCACGAAGAACAAACGTGATTCAAACATTTTCTGATGAATGAGCACTGAACCTTTTGCTTGAGTAGCAACAACCAGAATGATGGACAATAAGTCAGGAGTGAATCCTGGCCATGGTGCATCCGCGATTGTTAAGATTGAACCATCGATAAATGTATCAATTTCATAATGGTCTTGAGCCGGGATGAAAATATCATCTCCACGGCGCTCCAATTTTATTCCCAAACGACGAAACACATTCGGAATTACTCCAAGATTTTCATAGCTCACATCTTTGATCGTAATCTCCGATTTTGTCATTGCCGCCAATCCAATGAAGCTTCCGATTTCAATCATGTCTGGAAGTATTCTGTGGAAACAACCGTTGAGTTCTTTCACTCCTTCAATCGTCAATAAATTTGAGCCAATCCCAGAGATTTTAGCTCCCATGGCATTTAACATTTTACACAACTGCTGCAAATAAGGTTCACACGCTGCATTGTAAAATGTTGTTGTTCCCTCCGCCATAACAGCGGCCATCAAAATATTTGCTGTGCCCGTTACGGATGCCTCATCAAGGTGAATGTATGTTCCTTTTAATTTTTTGGCTTCAACTGAATAGAAATGCTCTCCTGCATCGTAATTGAATTTTGCTCCTAAAACAGCGAAACCTTCAAAGTGCGTGTCTAAGCGACGGCGACCAATTTTATCCCCTCCTGGTTTAGGAATAAATCCTTTACCAAAGCGAGCGAGAAGTGGCCCTACAATCATGATTGATCCACGAAGTGATCCTGCACGTTTTTTGAAATCTTCTGACTCTAAGTATTTTAAGTCGATGTCCTTCGCTTGAAAAATAAATGTTCCCTTTTCTACCTTTTCCACGCGCACTCCCATGGTCTGCAATAGGTTGATGAGTTTGTTGACATCGACAATGTCAGGGACATTTGAAATAGTAACTTTCTCTGCTGTCAAAAGCGGCGCACACAGCACTTGAAGTGCTTCATTTTTTGCGCCTTGAGGGATAATCTCTCCTTTCAATGGCTTTCCACCGTAGATCTCAAAAGATGCCATGGATTATTATTTTTTAATGAATTTCTTCTTATTGTTGTTATTGTTGTTGTTCTTCTTGAAATTCCCTTTTGGACGTGGTTTTTGATTCAAGCCCATTGCGCGAAGAATTGTATTTGTATTGGTCAATTCATCTGGATTTTCAAGAATCAATCTCCCTTTCGAAAGCTCTCTCAACTGCTGCGCGATCACATGATTTTCCACTGCATCATTATTGTATGCAAGGAACTGTTTTTTCATGAAATTCGCCATGGCATTTTTCAAGTACTCTGTTTCCTTTTCATCGGTAATTTCTTCTGATTTCTCGAGGATACGCTGCGTGTACTTTCCGTAATGTCCAAATCGAATAGAACCTTTCGGATAATCCATAATCGCTGGTTTTTCATTCAACACCTCTTGTTTTGGAATCTCGTAGGGAGAATCTACATCGAGTGTGAAATCGGACATGACAAAAAGGTGAGTCCATAATTTATGGCGAAAATCATCGACATCTCGCAAATGCGGATTGAGCTGGCCCATCACTTCAATAATGGCTTGAGCGGCTCTATTGCGTTCGGTACGGTCAGCGATTTCCATGGCATGCGCAATCATGTTTTGCACATTGCGTCCGTACTCTGGCAAGATCAACCTTCCACGTGTTGTATTGTATTCCATTGAATTATCTCTTTCTTCAAGCAATTTGTCGCTCATTTTCTTCTTAGTTTTCTAACTGTTTTGCGAGTGCATTGTCATATACCTCTTTGGCTTCGGTGATAAACCCAAAATGTTCATCATCGACCATTAACTTTCCTTTGGTCACATGGCCAAGCAAAGTGCAAGTTACGCCAGAATCCATTATAAACTCAATAAATTGCTCTTCTTGTTCTTCTGTCACCGAGACAACAGCTCTACCTTGACCCTCACCAAACAAAAACGCATCTTCACGAGAACCTGAATCGTCACGTACTTCGGAGTCCGTTACAACATCAAATCCTAGTTCGCGAGGCATTGCCATTTCTGTCAAAGCAACAAACAATCCACCGTCGGAAACATCGTGCGCCGCATTGATCAATTCATTCTGAATCAACCCTTTGATTGTTTGATGCATCTGGTATTCCTTTTCTAGGTCGAAATAAGGAGCTGGAGAGGCTTTCACACCATGATAGGTTGCCAAATATTCGGAAGATGCAATATCCGCATTGTACTCACCTATCAAGAAAATTAAATCTCCTTTTTGTTTAAAATCCAGGGTCATGATGCGATCCTTATCTTCCACGATTCCAATCATACCGATTGTCGGCGTTGGGAAGACTGGCACCTCTACACCGTTAGATACCGTTTGGTTATAGAAGGACACATTCCCTCCAGTTACCGGTGTATTGAACTTGAGACATGCCGCAGACATTCCTTTGATTGCACCAACAAATTGCCAGTACGATTCAGGATTGTATGGGTTTCCAAAATTCAAACAGTTTGTAATCGCACTTGGCTCGCCACCAGCGCATGTTATGTTTCGCGCTGCTTCAGCAACCGCAATCATCGTCCCAATTTCAGGATCTGCATTCACGTAACGTGAGTTGCAATCTACTGTCATCGCCAAAGCCTTGTTTGTGCCTTTGATGTTTACCACACCTGCATCCGATGGTCGATTTGTCGTCATGGTTCGCGTTCCAACCATGGAATCATACTGCTGATAAATCCATCGCTTTGACGCAATGTTCGGCAGACCTAAAAGTGCATAAGCCACCGCTTTTAAATCCGCTGGCTTCTCCACTTGGT
>JBILBT010000278.1:0-4127 GCA_044353545.1 Crocinitomicaceae bacterium
CCCAGAATTGCCGAATTTTTACAGGGAGAACAAGCCATTATTTTTGGAAGCACGTGGCCAGAAGACGAAGCCATCATTCTTCCTTGGATTGAAGCACATCCTTCCCTTAAATGCATCATTGCTCCGCATAACATTGACTCTGCTCACGTTCAATCGTTGCAAAAAGCACTTGGTGAGCGTAGTATTCGATTCACAGAAAACGACAAGAAGAATTGTCAGGTCTTAATCTTAGATACCATAGGACATCTTTCAAGTGCGTATGGGTCTGCGAAAATTGCCTATGTTGGCGGTGGATTTTCTGGAAAGCTACACAACATATTAGAGCCCGCTGTGTATGGAATCTCTGTGCTTTTTGGCCCGAAGTTTAACCGTTTTCCGGAAGCACAACAATTCATCGATGCGGGTATTGGATTTTCCGTGTCAGACATGAAATCACTTTCTGAAAGGATAACTGTTGTCACAAGTCGTTTGAGTGAAATCAAAATCGAAGCGGATGCAATGATTCAACAAAACGCTGGAGCCGCAAGGCGTATCGCTGAGCACCAAGAAATGAATTTTCCTATCTAACATTAAGCATTCCAGCTCAGCACCTCCAATTGTTCGTTAGACCGAGTTCCAAAAGACAACTGTACCTCACGAATCATCCGTTCGATGGATGCCCATTTTGTTGTTCGGTGCCCCGCCAAGGCAATAATTTCGCGCGCTGGATACGTTTGACTTGAACCCGAACGAATGTGCTTCAATGCATCGCGCTGTTGCTTGGTCATCCGATGGAACTCAGGCACCAAGGTATACCCACCATCTTGATCCACCATGTTCATGAGTAAGTCAATATTTCCACCCTCGTAACTCCAATTGGATTTATCATTTCCTTCCTGAATACCGCAGAAACTCACCATTTGTGTACGCAAACAATTTCCTTTGGTCAGCAACCAGGGATTCAAATTCGCCAATTCTTCAATGTCCACCTTAGAAGTATGAATTCCCTTCGCATAGGCCATAATTTCTTCGCGGTATAATGGAATTGTTCGACAAGATGGATCACTTGCAGGTCCAGCGAGAATGGCAAGATCAACTTCTTTATTCATCATAGCCACCAATAAATCGCGTGTTCGCATCTCCTCGATGATCAATTGAACACCTGGCAATTGCGCTTTCCATGTCGTAAACAGTTCTGGAATGAGGTAGGCCGCTACAGTTGGAATAATGCCCATTCGAATTTCCTCCTTATAGGTCCCATTCCATTTGGCTGTCATCGTTTCCAAGCGTTGCTCCTCGTTCAAAATATCACGCAGGACAGGAATCAATTCTTGACCGAAGAGTGTAAGTTCCACTGGATTTCTGTCTCGATCAAACACGATATGTCCGAGCAGTTGTTCTGCTTTTTTTACCTGCATCGACAGCGTTGGCTGCGTCACATGACAAAGTTCACTTGCCCGAACAAAATTTCTGGTTTCACTGAGCACCACCAGATAGTGCATTTGTTGGATGGAAAGCATATAGATAAATTCAATGGAAGTATAAATATAATTGAAAATTACTATGACTAACGACATATACCTTTGAACCAATGAATTAATTACTAAAACGAAAGACCATGAAAAAATTAATCAGCCGTTTGAAAAGACGCATTTTCAAGAAACCGAAGCATCAACTTGTCATCGTTAAAAAGGAAGCAGAAAGCATTGCCGAATCCATGGGAGTCGATATGTTTCGCTTTTCCATGCTCGAACAGATCTGCATTGTATCGTGCCATGAAAGCACAAGTAAGGTTTCTTGTTTCCAAAAAATCATTTCGCATTGTGAAAACACGAATGAAATCGTTTTAATGATTTACTTGTTCGATAAAATTCTAGAAAATTACTACGAACAAGTCAGATTATCCTCCGCAAACGCGCACTTAAATTGAGTCCAACCCAGTTAAACACCTCACAAATTTTGTTTCACGAAAAATTCTAAACATGTCTAAATTGATCCAAATAACCCAAGAAAATATCAATGAGATTCTGAATGAATCTGAAAAAATCGTAGTGCTTGATTTTTATTCCCCAGAATGTGGTCCATGTCGAGATCTCACACCAATTCTAGAAGATCTAGCAAATGAATATTCAGAGAAGGCAATCTTCGCGAAAATTAATGCCCGCGAATTCGAGGACCTATGCAATGAACATCGTGTTGTATCCGTGCCGAATATACTCATATTTAAAAATGGTAAAGTGATTCAGCGACATATAGGACTAGAATCAAAATCATTCTTCAAAAAACTCCTCGACGCGTTGATATAATTTTTCAACTTCGTCGCATACATTCGAACCGAAAAGCAGTAAATTTGTTATCACTTATATAAATCAACAATTCAATTAAAAATGGGAGTATTAGTAGGCAAAAAAGCACCGTCTTTCAAGGCGTCAGCAGTAGTAAATGGTGGAGAGATCGTAAACGGCTTTTCATTGGACCAATACATTGGTAAAAATCATGTGATTTTCTTCTTTTACCCGAAAGATTTCACATTTGTATGTCCATCTGAATTGCATGCATTTCAAGCGAAATTGGCTGATTTCGAAGCACGCGGCGTAAAAGTAGTGGCATGTTCAACAGACACAGAAGAGTCACACTGGGGATGGTTGCAAGTACCTAAAAACAAAGGCGGAATCGAGGGAGTGAAATACCCCATCGTTGCCGATACGTCAAAAACGATTTCAGAAGCGTTCGGTGTTCTTGCTGGAGAATATGAGTACGACATGGACGGCGCTTTGACAGCTTCAGGACCAATGATTGCTTACCGTGGTTTGTTCTTAATCAACAAAGAAGGTGTGGTCATGCACCAGTTGGTGAACATGTTCCCATTGGGACGCAACGTGGACGAAGCACTCCGCATGGTAGATGCACTTCAGTTTTTCGAAGAGAACGGAGAAGTTTGTCCAGCAAACTGGCAAAAAGGTGACGAAGGAATGAAAGCGAGCTTTGATGGCGTTGCTGATTACCTTGCTGCGCACTAACAACAATAAGATTTAATGCATGAGAAAAGCTGCCGAGAGGTGGCTTTTTTTTTGACTAGATGTTAAGATATTAAGATTTCAAGATGTTAGGACTACTTCTTCGCTCTATGAGCTTCGAAGTTTGAAAGACAAAAGACTTCGAAGAAGTTACTAATTACTAATGACGAATTACGAGTTGTGGGATTTACTTCAAAAAGTTACGAGTTACGAATGACGAGCACTAATGACTAAAAAGGAAAGAGGTTCAACTTAGGGGTTGGACCTTTTTTTATGTCAACTTTTTTCCATTTTTTCAACTCAAACACTTTTTCTAAATCAACTTTTTCAATAACTTAAGGTGAAAATTGATTTTTCATGCTACCCACTATTCACCTCAATCGCCAGGAAATTGGCTTAAAAACCTATTATTACGTCACCTTTCCATTCAACCGGAATTTGTATGCTATGTTTCGTTCATTCGAACATGTTCATTGGGATAAGCACGAAAAATCCTTCGTATTTGACGAAAACGATTTGTCCATTGATTCGCTGCTTTCCCACCTTGAAGGAAAGGCGCAGGTTGAATTTCTTGAGAAACGATTAGAAAGTGTGGAATACAAGCGATCTCATTTGCGTCCTTCCGATTTTTTGGAACCCTTAAATGACATCAAGTCGCGTGAAATTGTGCGTTTCGAGCATTATTTGCAATCAAAGCGCTACAGTTCGAATACCATAAAGGTTTACGCTGAAACCTTGCGTGTCTTTCTGCGCTACTTCGCGAGCAAAGCGATTGAAGAAATTATCAATGACGACCTCATCGCTTTCAACAACGATTATATTTTGAAGAATAATTTTTCTTCTTCCTACCAAAACCAGCTTGTGAATGCGGTGAAGTTGTATTATTCGGCGATTCAGCATAAAAAAATAAATGTGGAACTGGTCCATCGTCCGCGCAGAGAGAAGACATTGCCGAATGTGCTAAGTAAAGAGGAGGTGAAGAGCATACTTGACGCGCCATATAATTTAAAACATCGGGCCATGTTATCTATGATTTATTCTTGCGGATTACGACGCAGTGAATTATTGAATTTAACCAAGCTTGATATTGATTCAAAAAGAATGGTTGTTATTATTCGAATGGCGAAAGGA
>JBILBT010000059.1:0-12843 GCA_044353545.1 Crocinitomicaceae bacterium
ATAGAATAAAGGACTCGATTATTTCTAATTATTGATTCCTCTGAGATTAAATTGGAAAGGACATTAATTCGTGAAAAATCTTCAAGACAAACTTCTACATCTAAGAAATCCAAAAACGTTTTTGTCAGTGGATGTTGAAACTTGTAAAACGCCTCTTTCACAGAAAAAATAACCGTGCTTATTACTTCCTTTTCTATTTTTGATAGTCCCAATAAATATTTCTTTTCACTCTTCGTAAATACCAAATCCCACAAATCAGATGTTACTCTTCCAATTTCTTCAATGTCTAATCCAAGAGAAATATGGTGGGTATTTTTAGCTACAATGGCTCCTGTTAAACGATCACAATGACTTATGGAACCCACTATTCCTTCCGGCCATATTGGTTCTCGATCCTTTCCGATTGGAATTATCACATCCTTTATTTCAAGTTGCTCTAAGGCTTTCGTGGCACAATAGCGTCCAGAGGAATAATCTGCAAGGCGTTTAGCAGAGAATTGGTGGTTGGGTGGTAAGGTGAGTTTATGAAAGGGCAACTCAGATTGATTTGAAGTAAAGAAATACTGAATATGAATAAACTCTTTTACTGAAAAACTTGCTTTTTTTTCTATTTCCTTACACATCATCTTTTCATCATCTTACTGGTTTACCAAAGAGTAATTTTTCATACAAATTGCTCATAAATCTAAAAGTTATTTTTACCCAATCGCGCATACACATTGTACAGGGAATCTCGGTAACTAAGATCTAGAGATGAAATTTAGTAGCTTGAAAACCAATAATATCCGAAAATATCATTGTTTCAAATAATCTATATATAAATCTCTTATTTTGTCGATGATTAGTTCATCTTTTTCAGTGATGTTATCGGGATAGAATTCACATAAACTTACATCAACTTCAAATAAATTAAGCGCCCAAATCAATGAAAGTGCGTAGCGTCCATATATTTCATGCATGTGCCTATTATCACGGGAAAGTGGAATACTCTCTTTTATTTGGTAATTAAACTGATCAAAACCCCTTAAAAATTGAATAAAACTACCAGATGGAATAACTTTCAAATTCAGCCCCTTACTTATATCCAAACAGGTCTTTTCAATTTGTTTATACATTACTAAATCATTCTTTGAATAATATTTTTGAAACAAATCATCCTGACCTTCAAAAGTATCCCACTCATAGGATGACTCCCATGACCAAGGTTCATGCAGATAAAGTTCACAAGACTTCTTGACATGCTTTTTAATATATTCGAGTATGAAATTTATTTCTGGAAAGAAACTCTCATATAAACCGCTTAAAAGACTTGATTGTTGAATGGTAACAATATCCCATTCTTCTTCCAAAATTACTTCATTGATAGACACCATTCTTACGGTATCATTTCCAGAAGTATTTCCAACACCATTTCTTATGTATAGATAATCTTGTTTGGAGTGCTCAATGTTTTCCCAATGTTGCTCTAAAGAGCAGCCACCAATAAACAAATTAACCACAAGTGTATCAATTCCATAGGAAGAAAGCATTGGATTTAAAAGGGTTGTTGCATCCTCTGAAAAACTATTTCCGATGCATAAAATTTTAGTTGTTTTCATTTTTTAAATTAATATCATTTTGTAAAAAAGATTCCGGGAAATCTATTCAAATTCATTGCACTCAAACACTGCTGTAATTTTTGCGTGGAATTTGTACAATCAATCTTTCCATCTTTTATTTAAGTTTAATTTCTTTTACTAATCTTAACTGTGCATGATCTGTTTTTACTCGAATTTCTCTATTACCATTTCCAATATGAAGGATATGTCTGTTCCAACTACCGCTATATTCATTAAACATTTTATATTCTGAAGATACATTGTCCTCTGCAAGTGATGAAGACCAATAAAAATCTTCTTTAAAACCTCCTATGATTGATTTTAGCTCATACATCAAGTTCAATTCTTCTATTTCCGGAAATCTCCAACTCGTATCTACTCCCAAACCATAGACTGAATGTTTGTAAAATCGTTGATTAATTCCTTTTTCATCTTGCCAAAAATCTTGCTGAAAATCTTCTTTAGCAGAAATAATCAATACACCTTCTTTGGGATTAACCTGTATGATGATCCCGTCTTGAAAAGCATCTCCTATTGCAAAATTATTTTTCATTTTTCTTATTTTAATGTTCGAACTAATCTCACTGATAATTCTTGACCAACCCAGGCCCGATCCAAATCTCTATGACTATGGGGAAGTTTTTTGTGTGCTTTATCTCTTTGGTTTATTTGGAAACAAAATGCATCTTCATCGAAATGTCTGTATCCATCTCTTTCTCTAGTCCAGTACCAATCACTTTGAATGGGACAAACATTTTTTAAATGCAATTCTTTATAAATTATATAAAACTCTTTTCTGGATGGCAATTTCCATCCATTATCGATTTTTTCGCAATACGCCATCGCATCATCCCAATTTAATATTTCTAACCGCAAAAACATTGTACATGTAGCCCTTAGATCTTTGACTGCTGCGGCCATGAAAAATAAAAGCCCAAGCATAAGATAAATTATCAAAATCATCGCAACTCCAATAAGGCAAGGCAGAAAATTTTCTTTTTGAAACTAATAATTTATTCATTTCGTCTAATTCACCTAAAGATGGTAAACGCCAACCTTCGCCTAATTCTCTGCAAGCAAAATAAGCCTCATCCCAATCCATTTTGTTTTCAAAATCACTAATAGCAACTTGCAGTTTAAGTTCTTTACTCTCCCAGGTTTGTTGCCCCGTTTTTAAATCAGTGGTAATATTAAATGTGGTATTAATACATGATAAAATATCCGCATCATCTTTCCATAAACCATCTATATAATCTAAAATCGATGCATTATTAACTGCTAGAATTCTTTTGATAAATTCTTTATCATTTTTACATTCATCAGATGCGTATTTCAAAGAGTAACTACTTTTTCTTACTGCAGCAAATACAATTTCTCTATCGTTTTTTAGTCCGTTAGATGCGTATTGCAAAGCGTCACCATATATACTGCTTACTGCAGCTAACACAATTTCTCTATCGTTTTTGAACACTTCTGATGCGAATTCCAAAGCGCTACCATATATGCTTACAGCAGCTAACACAATTTCTCTATCTTTTTTTAGTCCGTTAGATGCGTATTCCAGAGCCTCACCACTATTATTTATGGCAGCCAACACAATTTCACTATCGTTTTTAAGTTCGTCAGATGCGTATTGCAGAGCATTGCCATTATTATTTATGGCAGCCAACACAACTTCCTTATCATTTTTGAGCAGTTCTGATGCATATTTTAAATTCCATCCAACTTTACCTACAGCAGTCAACACAACTTCCTTATCATTTTTAAGTTCGTCTGATGCGTATTGCAAAGCGTCACCATCTTTACTGCTTACTGCAGCTAACACAATTTCTCTATCGTTTTTGAACACTTCTGATGAGTATTTCAAAGCTTCACCAAAAAAACTATTATTTACAGCAGCCAATACAATTTCTCTATCGTTTTTGAACACTTCTGATGCGAATTCCAAAGCGCCACCATATATGCTAACTGCAGCTAACACAATTTCTCTATCTTTTTTTAGTCCGTTAGATGCGTATTCCAAAGCAGTACCACTATTATTTATGGCAGCCAATACAACTTCCTTATCATTTTTGAGCAGTTCTGGTGCATATTGTAAATTCCATCCACCTTCACCTACAGCGGCCATTACTATTTCTCTATCATTTTTGAGTTCGTCAGATGCGTATTGCAGTGCCTTGCCAGTTTGAGATGTAGCTGTAAGAACTACATCTTTATCACTTTTAAAATGTGAGTCTAAATGCTCAAGTGCAAAAGCATCTTGCTTTACTAATTCAATAGCTTCTTCTTTTGTCATAATTTTATAATTTAAATTGAACAAACAGCACGAACTTTGGACCTATAGAAGTGATCCGTATTCCAGCAACCATATCCATTTTCAGAAATACTATTTTTATAAGCGCCTAATTCGGAATCATATTCTCCCCAATAAATACCAGATAGGTTACCGATTCCTCTTTTATACATATAAATATAAATTTGTTTCCATTCTAAATTAGTAGGTAAACGCCAACCTGCACTAAATGATTCGCATACTTTTTTTGCCTCAAAGTATTCTAATGGTTCGTTATAATCTTCGCCCCAAACTTGCAAATTCAATCCCTTTAATTCAAAAATATCTTTACCAGAACTTGAATCGTGCACTAGCAACACCTCAACTAATCCATAAAATGACTCAAAAATACAGTGATCTTCTTGTAGGTTCGTTGAAGCAAAATTTAACGCAATGATATTCTCTTTTATAGCTGTCTTTACAACTTCTCTATCATTTTTGAGTTCATCAGAGGCAAATTTTAACGCTTCACCATCTTTGTTCACGGCAACCAACACAACTTCCTTATCATTATTGAGATAAGAAGATACAAATTCTAAATCACTTCCACATTTTGATACGGCTAACAGAGCAACTTCTCTGTCATTCTTTAATCGATCTGATGCAAAATTTATTTGATGTGAATAATCACCCATTTTTTCAATAGCAGTAATTACAATTTGTTTGTCATCTTTAAATTTTTCAGATACATATTCTAATGGACAAGAGTTACAAATCGCCTCCCATGCAATTTCCCTTTCGCTTTTAAGACTATCTGATGCAAATTTTAACGATTCACCATGTATTCTTAAAAAACCAAGAACAACTTCCCTATCATTTTTAAGATTTTCGGATACTGATTGAAATTTAAACCAAGTTAAACTGAGGTAACCTTTAGGTATTAGAGCTGCCAAAACAATTTCTTTATCATCTTTAAATTCTTCAGGCATATCATCAAATACATCATCTATTCTTTCGTTTTTATTTTGAAACGAATTCAAAACTACTTCTCTACTATTTTTTAAATCATCAGGCAAAAAACGGTAAGGAATTTTACCCTCTATGGCTGCTAATTTATAAGCGGATTTAAAATCTGAACCTTTTTTTAATTCTTCTGAAATATACTCCAACACATAATGACCATCTTTTTGATTAAAAATTGTTAAAATAAAATCTTTGTCATTTTTAAGTGTATAGGCTGCATATTGAAATGAGAATTTGTTTTCACGATACGCTTCTAAAACAACTTCCTTATCGGCTTGGAGATTTGAAGAAACTAATTCTAAAATAAGACCCCATTTTTTTACTACAACTAGAACAATTTCTCGATCATTAATAAACTCATTTGTATTTTTAAAAATGAATTCTAATAACTTTGGAACATCCTCATAATATGTATTTTCATTATTAATGGCTAAAAAAACAAGATCTTGATTTTTTTGTAATTCTCTTGAAGCATATTTGTATGCAACACCGGTATGATTAATAGCGGTACTAACTACCTCAAAGTTATTTTTTAACCGATCAGATGCATGCTTTAAGTTGTGCCCATTGATAGAAACTGCTTTCATAGCTACTTCTATATCATCCTTCAAATCTTCGCTGGCAAATTCAAAAGCGTGTGCATGATAAGTATTAACTGCTTTCAAAACTAGCATTTTATCTGTTCTGAAATGTTCCGCGCCAAATTTCAATGCATAATATCCATTTTCATTGGCTGCTGTGTAGAATATATCCTTATCATTTTTTAAACCATCCGAAGCGAACTCAAGCTGCGATGCATTTTTTGCAACTAACAACAAAACAAGTTCTTTATCATTGCGAAGTCTATTAGATAAGTATTGCAGCAATTCCGGATAATAATACCCATTGATAATGGCCAAAACAAGTTCCTTATTATCTTGAGCCTCCTTCGATGCATATTTAAATGAATTACGGTCGTTGTTTATAGCTGCTAAAATAACATCCACATCATTTCGAAATGGACTTTCTAACTTTTGTAAAGCAGATGCATCTTGCTTTACTAATTCAATTGCTTCTTCTTTTGTCATGGTTTCTTAGAATAAATTGAACGAACTAATCTAATTCCAAGTTTTACTGTTCTATTGTAAATTAACGACATACCATTCTCACCTAGATTATATCCCCATACAAGCGGTGGGCATCCAGGCTCATTATCAAATTTAGATGTCCAATACTCATGGGTAACACCGGAATAGCCGTCGGAATGTGAAAAGAAAACCCCGTTAAAATCAGCCATCTTATTTAAAAACAATTCTCTATGCATAATGTCAAATTCCTCAACACTTGGTAATCTCCAATTATTTCCTAATTCCTCTTTAAAATTGATAGCTTCATCCTTATCCATAGCTCCACAATCACTAAAAGCCACCTGAAGTTTATGCGCTTTGCTTTCCCAAATTTGCTGACCCGTTTGTGGATCAGTCACAATTTCAAATGTATTGTTCATAGTCTATTTAGTTTAAATTATCCGTTGCGGTTTCAAACTTCTTTCCCAAGTACCATCTTGGTTTTGGTTGTAGATTACGACAAAATTCAATTCAGTTGAGCCTTGTAATAAAGCATCTACTTCTACTGGGCTTATGTGGTTTCTGTTTAATAAAACGTATTGTGAATAAAAAGACTGCATCCACCCATGCGAAACCACTATACCACTTTCGGGTGCATCAATAATTCGCTTGGCTGTTTGAATCTGCATCTGAAATTCCTTTTTTAGATTGCAGTTGTTGATCTCCTCAATGCCAAACAAAGGTTGGTGGCTAAGATCTAAATGCTCGGGGTAATTCAACTTATGGCTTTCATAACTTAAATGATCGTCAAAAGGGTTGTGTTTTACATTTCCCTCTCTGTCTTTGTAAAAATAAGATGGAAAAAAATCCTCAGAAATTTCTCCATTATCAATTTTAGGTAAATATTCTTTACCATGATTTATATTTTCTGCCAAGCCATACTCCACTCTTATTTTTAATTCTTTTCCCGAAACTTCCTTGAATCCTTTAGCAATTTGAATCGCCGTTTGAATACAACGTGTATATGGAGACGAATACAAATAGGCAAATGTATTTGGATCTTGAATGTGATTTATCAGATTTTTTCCTGTTTCATAAGACTCTTTCAAGCCCTTTTCTGTTAAAGGTTCATCAAAGTGATTGACCTTAAATCGTTCTGATGATTCCCAAGCATCTTTAATGGCTTGATCATTTTGTGTCCCAGGTCTTTGCCCGTGTCTGATATAAATAAATTGTTTCATGTTTATTTTTCTATTAATTATAGTTTTTTTAAGCATCTTACGAACATACCATTTTTTTTATCTGCAACATGCACTCTTGCAGAATCAGTGCAGCCATCAAATAATATTGAATAAAATTCATCATAATTGTCCTCTACATAATCTAAAGGTTTATTGACCCAATAATGAACCCACCAGCCATAAGGTGTATAACCTTCCGAATCCTTTATTGGAAAGTCACAGCTTCTAAAACCAGCTGGAAAAACTGAAAAATTGAAATCATCATCACCGCCAAACTCTTCCCATGAACTGGAATTATTTTTTAACTTTTTTCCCGCTAATTTGGTGCCTCCAATATATTCAAATAATGATTCCCAATCATTACGTGTTGGCAATAGCCAGCCATTTGGCGCTAAGCCTCTTGCATCTGATATCGCATACCAATTGTAGAGCTTCCCAAGAAATTGTGAGTTTTTATAGAGGCACCAAGCAGGTTGTCTATTACTTCCCGCCGCCTCCCATTCATCCTTTGTTTTTGCCTCAGGAATTGAATCACCATTACTGAAACAATCGATATTAAGGTTTTCAGACATCCATATTTGGGTTCCTATTTTAATTTCTGTCATGTTTCAGCAAGTTTTAAAAACACACAATAACATTTTATGCCATAAATGGAAATATTACTGGGAATCATTTTTTGAATTACCCTTCTTTTAAGAAAACAACTGCAACGTAGTATCGGCTCCGTAAGATATAAATGTTTGCATTGAAATTCTAACACCTTCTTCAAAACCTCTTACTGCATGTGGTCTACCTGAATTTAAAATGACCAAATCTCCTTTTTCAGGTTTTATTAAGATAGGCTCGGGTAAGATGTTTTGTAAAATTTCTTGAATCTCTTCTCTATATTTTTTTGAAAATGCAGAATCTAACAATTTGTTTAAATAGTCGAATTCTGCGGAATACTCCTCAGATCTTGTAACATTCCATATACAAAGCTCACCCCCTTCATTTGGAGAATCTACATAAATATTTGAACTGAACAAACCCTCGTCACTATTTTCACTATGCAAGGATGTATCTATATGAATAAGTCCGTTTACTCTTGTTGCTTTGCCCACCAAACCCTTAGGAGTCATTAATCTGGTCAATCCAACAAACATTTTACGATTGAATGGATTAATTGCACCGATCCTGCATCCGTTAATCCATAATTCATCTAATTCAAGTCTTAGCTTATCAACTGGAGAAACACCATTACAAATATTTCTTATTTTTCTAATTGTTGGAATTACTTGCTTGAAATAATTTATACTATCATTAACAGTTGGGCCAAACATGCTATTAACGGGAAGCCCATAGCCTTGAAACATATCTGTATCTTCCCATTTTGTATCAGATAAATTATTCTTTAAATTATCGCCTAATTTATCACAAACATCTTCACTTACAAATTTTTTAATATGAATTGCACTCAACTCATTATTAAACAAACTTCTTAGCAAGTCCGAATTTAATTCTTGAGAAATTTCAATTCTACTTCCATCATCTACAAAACGATATTTAAAGTCCTTAAATTGGTTAATTAATCCCTCCTCCAAAACATCCTTGTCTCGTGGAATTTCTGGTCTTTCATTTTGAGCAAAAAACTCAATTATGTCATTGAAGTCATTTCTTACCATGTCTAATTATTTTTGTTGAAATTGTTTCTAAATTATCATCTATTTCCAAAATATTTTCGTGATTCCCTTGAAGATAAAACACGCTGTTATTTTGAGACACAAATCCAGGTACATATTTCATCACCGGACTTTCTTCACCTATAAAATGTTCAATCTCTGCCATTACATTATTAACAAAATAATCATTGGCAAACCATTTAGCGGTATTTAGATCTTCCTGTTTTTTATTTACTCGTATTTGATGTTCTCCGTTTATTGATTCTGATTTTTCAGTAGCTATGATGGTTTGATTGATTAGCACCTCTTCTTCTTCATTTCTATATAACATACCATCTATATTAATGATTTTTTCAACTTTGTGTTCCATTTTAAAGGACATATGATACGCAACCCTAAATCCAAGTGAATATCCACCAATTATCAATTTCCGATTCCCCTGTTCTTGTTTCCAAATCATAACTAACTCTTTCGCATAACTTTGAATATCTACCTTATTCATTCCATCCCCTTTTCGATAATCAACTGTCCATATTTCCACCTGCTGATCTACTAATTTAGCCAACTTTTTATAGACCAAACCTTCTCCGTTGGATGGTGGCAAAAGCAAAAGTGGAGGCCTTTTAGGGACGGGTGTATTCAATCTATAAAAAACCTCTGCATCGGCTGAATTACCATTATTCACCAACTCCCTAATTTCCTGAATAGTTGAAGACCCCAATAAATCGCGGAATCGAAATTGTTTATCAAATGCTTTATTAATCTGCGCTGTTAAAGACATCAGCTTTAAGCTATCCCCACCCAACTCAAAGAAGTCTTTGTTTAATGGAATTTCTTTTTCTTCCTTTTGCAATACTTTTGACCAAATCTTCTGAAGCTGACCGTCTACCCAAGTACCATTGAATACATCATCAACAAAAGTTTGCTGCTGGTTCATCCATTCAATCATTTTGCGTTTATCTAACTTGCCATTGGCATTCAAGTTAAAATGATCTAGAAACAGCACCCTTGAAGGCAGCATGAATTTCGGAAGTTCTAATTTTAAATTTTTCATCAGAGTTTCGCGCAAACGCTCATTACCTTCAGCGAATAATATTAGTTGATCTTGATGATTTTTTACAAATACATCTCGAATACCTTGAACCTCTAGCGCCACTTTCCGAATCTCGGAGATATTTATTCTATTGCCCAATATTTTTATTTGCTGATCTCTTCGACCTTCATAAACTATATTACCATCACTTAAAAATCGCCCCATATCACCCGTACAAAACATTCTATTCGATTCATCATATGGACTACTGACAAACCCATGTCCGGCATCTTGCCCATTCAGATAGCCCCTTGTTACTGCTTTTCCAACAATGCAGATTTCACCAATTGCTCCATATGGTTGTAACGCTCTTCGACTATCTAAAATCAAAACTTTATTATTATCAATTGCCCTTCCAATAGGTACTGAAATGCTATAAGTTGCAAACTCTGGCTTTTGATTATAATTAAGTCTTTCGACCTGATCAAACACAATACTTTGTAAATCCTTTTTTGAAGTGAACGGATTCATCAATACAACACGCAGCCAAACTTTCTCAGGCTGGCCAAATAGATTTAATCTCGTTTGAGAAACAAAGAACTTTCCCTCCCTAAATTGATCCTGCTGTAATTGATCATTGATGAGATTTATTGCTAATTGATCGTCTTCACTCAATCTTCCTTCTTGAAATTTAGAGTTTAATTTTTCTGGTATAAATCGGTAGAGAATAATATTCAAAGTTGGAGGCGCATACAATTCAATAAATTCAAATTGTCTTAAAAATCGATACATCCAATTTGCTTTATCCAGCAGGTTGTCTAGCACTTCTTTGTAGGCTCCCTTTAGATGGAGCTTTCTGACGGCATCCAAGGTTAGAGCCGTAAATGGACGGGTGCCTTCATTCGTAAATTTACCTAAATCAGAACTCCCCTTTCTTGCCTGATAGCGGGCGTTATGCTCAGAAAATCTTACTAAATAAGGTGATTTAAACAAAACCAAACTGCAACCAATAGGTGTATATAGTTGTTTATGACCACAAATTGTAAAACTATCTGCGTTACTAACTCCTCTCAGTTTATCTCGATAACTTGAAAGAACAAAAGCACCGCCAAAAGCAGCATCAACATGATAGTGTATCGAATATTGTTTGCACAAATCACCCAGTATTTCTAGATTATCTACTTCTCCAGATTCAGTCGTTCCTGCTATGCCTACCAAAGCAATGATTAACTTCTTTTCTCGTTTAACATCTGAAATTATTTTTTTCAGATTATCAATATCAGAGGATAAAAATGGAATCACAGCATTTGTGCCTAAGCCTATTAACTTTGCCGCCTTCTGTATACTGTAATGATGCAATGAAGATGCCAGTATAACAGCCCCTTCAAAACCCGCTGCTTGCAATGCTTGTGGCAACCCTATTTCCTGAAGTGTTTTACCATCAACAAATAATAGCTCATTCAATGCTTTTGACAGTGCTAACTGAAGGGCCGTAATGTTAGATAACGTTCCTCCACTTGTAACGAGACCAAGTGATGTTTCTTTACTGGTCTCATATTTCAAATAGAATTCCTTTGACTCTTTAAAGACTGCATCATGAAAAAAGGCTACCACTTTTTGCTCCAAAGAAGTGCCAATTCCACTGGTCTCTAATTTCACTTGATTTTGATTCATTTGAACCATTTTCTGATGAACATGGTATAAGAAAGGAGGTATTGGACCGGTCATATGACCGATGAAATGCTTTGAGTTTACATTTATAGTATTCTTTTTAACGACATTGTCTAATTGATCGAGATATTGTGTTAAATACTCTTCATTTATGTCGTCGGCTTGATCAATCAGGGAGGCATCAAAGTTTCTGTTATGAATTGGATTCGAGAGAATATCTTCCATTAAACTTTTAGCGTACTTATCCTCAATATTTATGGCATTGAATAATTCCGGAATGGCATTTTCTTCCTCCACAATCATTGTGCTTGTATCAAAACAAGTTACATCGGCAGTAATTTCAGTGGAGCCGTATATATTCAGTAATCTCGCTCTGCCGAATGACTTATAAAACATTGCAACCAAGTCTACCGGCAATACCTCTCCACTTGCTGTCCAAATTTTAACACCTGAAAATAGAAATTTAACATCATCTTGTGTTAAAATGAATTTTAACAGAGAAGGTACCAAAACGATCCTGGTTATTTTCTCATCAGCTACAATGCCAGCAAACCGGTCTATTGCCTGTACATCCTCTTGTGAAATTACCACGATTTTAACGCCTGCTAAAAGTGATCCGAAAAGTTCCCATAAGTGATCTACAAATCCTATGGTGGTTTTTACTGCAGTAACCTCTTCTCTTTGAAAAGGGTACTTCGACCACATCCAATACATCCGATTAATCAAATTTTGATGACTAATCATAACCCCCTTAGGCAAACCAGTTGATCCCGAAGTATAAATGCAACTCAACATTCCTGTATTCTGCACTTTCACATCAGTTCGACTTTGAGATTTCTCGTTTTTAAATAAGTTAATGACAGCATGGTTTAACACAAGTTTGCAACCGCTATTTTCGATTATAAACGATTTCCTTTGCTCCGGATACTCCGGGTCTATCGGCACATATGCACCTCCTGATTTGATGATCGCCAATATCCCAATCACCATCCACTCACTGCGCCCCAACTCTATCCCTACCAAATCATCGGGCTGGATGCTGTAGTTCGTGATTAAATAATGTGCCAGTTGGTTTGACTGCTCGTTCAGCTCTCTATAAGTCAGTTCAGTATCATTGAACTTGATCGCTACTGCATCTGGTGTTTTCTCTATCTGTTCCTCAAACAAGTCAACAATCGTCTTATCCGTGGGATAGTCAACCTGAGTATCGTTTAAAGTCTCTAATAAATAGGTCTTTTCTTCCTTCGTTAAAATATCATATTCAACAATAGAAGTCTGAGTGCTCTTTGCAATCTCACCCA
>JBILBT010000060.1:0-12667 GCA_044353545.1 Crocinitomicaceae bacterium
GACAAGGTCAAAGTGATCAATGACGGCACTTTTTACAAAATCATCAATGTCCTACTTCCGATATTACTCATTCTACTCTTTGCTTTGCTCATGAATTATTTGCGAAAGAGAAAGTACACACAACTCTAATTGTCTATGAAAAAACTGATTGCCTTACTGTCCGCTATTGTTGTGCTTGTTTTGCTCGGATGGTTTGCGATGCGTGCAATGAATTCCAAAGGACATTCCACAACTGAGCTCATTGATTTTGCCCTTGCTGACACCACGACCATCGATAAAATCATCATCACCGATGCACAAGGAAGAGTGATGGAAGCCATCAAAAATGGTAAAGAATGGACCGATAAAACAGGTGGATGCATTTCACAGCCAAATATTTCTTTTATCCTTGATGCCATTAAAAACATAGAATGGAAAGGGTATTTGCCAGAGAATTCCCAGAAACAAATCACCAATTTGATGGCGAGTCAGCACATTAAAGTTGAAATATTTCAGGAGGGTGAATGGGTCAAAACATGGTACATCGGTCCCCCAGCGCAAGACCACTACGGACAAATCATGTTGGTGGACTCACCTGAATCAGGGAAAAGCGATTTGCCAGTGATCATGAAAATCAAAGGGTTCAATGGCATCATCGAACCCCGCTTTTTTGCAGATCCAAGAAAATGGATGTGTACAGAGATTTTTGCGCTTCGCATGGACAAAATCCGAAAAGTAGATGTTCGTTTTTACGATGTGCCTCAGCGCAGTTTCAGTGTGACAAAAAATGGAACAAAAACAAAAGTTTATCAGCAAGGAAAATTGTTGAAAGATGTCAATCCACAACGGGTATATCTTTATTTGCAGAACTATAAAAAGGTTCACTACGAATTGGCCAATTATGAATTGAGTCAAAAGCAAATCGACAGCATGAAGCTCACGACACCCTTTGCGACGTTGAAGTTGACCGAAACAAATGGACAATCGTCAAAACTCAGAATGTTCCGCATCAATTCATTCCAATCACAGCGCAATGAATTTGGTGAGGTTGTAGATATTGACATGAATAAATTTTGGTGCCAGTTGCCCAATGGTGAGATGGTGAAATGTCAATACCATGTATTTAATCCTTTACTACTTGGTCATGTCTATTTCCCAATGGTTCTTCCTCAATTATCAATACCCCAAGATGCCCCTGAAGTACAATAAGCACATCCGGTCTCTACCATTCCTCTTCCATGCGTTTATCCAATCAATTTTTCTATGAAATTGTTGATAACCTATTAAAAAAAACAGCGTCAATTTACACGCTATTTCCTCTTGCTTTCATAGTTTTGATATAAATTACAAATCAATGAACTTTATTGTTTCCAGCACGTCGCTTTTACGCCATTTACAGAGCATTTCAGGAGTGCTAAGTACAAGTAATAACTTGCCAATTCTAGATAATTTTCTCTTTGAAATTGGAGATGGACAGTTAACGATTTCAGCTTCCGATTTAGAGACTACAATGCGCACCACGCTAGAGGTTGAAGCACGAGAATCTGGTAAAGTTGCCATTCCAGCTAAAATTTTGATCGATGTACTAAAAAACATGCCCGATCAACCCTGCGCATTTTTGATCGATCCAACAACAATGGCTGTTGAAATTGCTTATGACAATGGGAAATCGAAAATGAATGGATTTAGTGGGGATGAATTCCCTCGCATTCCATTCATCGAAAATAGTACAACAATTCGCTTGAGTGGTGACATTATGTCAAAAGCCATTGGAAAGACTTTATTTGCGACGGGTAGCGATGATCTTCGCCCTGTCATGAGTGGTGTCTTTTGTCAGTTTAGTCCTGAGGATATCACGTTTGTTGCGACTGATGCGCACAAATTGGTGCGATACAGACGAACGGACTCACAAGCCGAAGGAAGTTCATCTTTTATTCTCCCGAAAAAACCTTTAAACCTATTGAAATCAAATTTGAGTGGGAATGAAGAAATCACAATGGAATACAATGAGTCTAACGCCTTGTTTACATTCAACGATATCGTTTTGATTTGCCGCTTGATTGATGGAAAATATCCGAATTATGAGGCGGTAATTCCGAAAGAGAATCCAAATGTGTTGACGATTGATCGTGTTCAATTCCTAAGTTCAATTAAGCGTGTTTCAATATTTGCCAACAAAACAACACATCAAGTGAAGTTAAAATTAGCAGGTTCTGAACTTTCGTTGTCTGCTGAAGATATTGATTTTGCTAATGAGTCCAACGAGCGATTGACATGTAACTATGACGGAGACGACATGGAAATTGGATTTAACTCTCGCTTTCTTATGGAAATGCTCAACAGTTTGGAAACACCCGAAGTTCGTTTAGAAATGAGCGAACCAAGTCGAGCTGGACTTTTGATGCCCGCGCACAAGGACAACGAAAATGAGGACATCCTCATGCTCGTAATGCCGGTGATGCTCAATCGTTAAGGAAATTATTTTCATCTGTCAATTAAGGCAGGAATTCAAACGCCTTGATTATGCGAATTGTCTATCATAATCAGTTTATTTTTTGTGTCCTCATGGCCATGATGAGTGCTTGTGGATTGCATTACACACCACCAGAAACACCTGAAGCATTTGAAATCCGTAGACACAAGGCCGTTGAATCCTATGTGCAGAGCAATACCAAAAATGAAGGATACATGTATGAATCCGTTGCTTTTGGAGCCACTCAAATCGTAAAACCAAATTCGTATCGCACCCTCGACTCCCTCTATGCATTGAAATATAACAATGAATTGAAAGGTCTAAAAACGGATGCATTATTGGATGAAAAAATAGGGAACCAACGCATCATTGCTCGGAATGACACCAACCGTGTTATTTACATCGAAAACCATGTGTTTGCGCTTACGTCCGATACGACTACCGAAATATATGGAGCAAACTTTCAAGTATCGTCCGAGCTTGTCATCAATGACATGATTATTCGTGAAAGTACCTTTCTACCTAAACGCGATACAGAGCGCTACAAACAATACCTATTTAATGAGTCATTTCTGAATCCAGGCAATCCACCGAATTCATCTGAAAGTAAATTTTACACACTTTTTACAAACCGTTTCAATGAGCTATCCAAGGATCAGCGCGACCTTGAAGTGCGGCATATGCTCCAGATCATGGAAATTGCACAGCGGCGCGCTTCCATAGGAACCGAAGGCATTTTAAAGACACTCGCAGCTTTGGAAATATTAGGCAACATAAGCGTTTCCGAACTTGTGAATACGGCCTCTAAACTTACCACCAGCAACTTTCAATTCATCAAAGCATCCAATGAGCCGGCAAGTCAAGTGATTGGATACACGTTTGTTTTTTCCATTGAACCGAGCCAAGGAAATGGTTCAATTGCCGGCTACACCATGGAATACGACCGCTATTTTCATTTGGTGCGCAAAGAAAAACTTTATTAAATCGCCAAGCGCCAAGACCTCTTGGACAGATAATGTTCAATTGGACTCTTCGTTGTTGCTTTTATCCATGGCATGGCAATCAAATGTTCGTCTTGCAACCTTTTAATGGGTGCATCATCCATAAGAACCCGGACCTTTTGACGGTCACAAGCTAAATTCACCCACCCCTTTTCAGGTTCTACGACAATCTTGAATCCATCCACGTTTATGTTCCATTTGTGGCGATCTAAATTGCAGTATTGAACTTTTCCTGAATGAACTTTGAGGTAATTCCCAATCAGCCTTTCGACCTTGAAAAAATCTGCTTTTTTTGACCGATAAAAGCAAAACACATGTCCATTTACTCGGACAGCCATGACCACCATTCGTGCATTGAACACAATAATTTCATTGCGATGAATGTTCTGAAATCGCTGAAAAACAATTCCCGCCAATATTCCCAAAACCACCACGAGGGATATCCAAAACCCTCTTGTACCAACTTTGAAATAAAACAACAAAGGGAACAAAACACCCAAGGCAAGAACTGTCCAAAAGTTTACTGTAAAACCGAAAGCGACCGCACCGGGTAAAGACTCAACCCATTGAATAAACCACAAGGATAGACCTACAACCAGCATCAGAACGAAACCAATCCACTTGGCTACAAATCCCCACCACGAAACAGAAAAGATCAACAAGCCCCCTCCTAAAATGAGTCCTGAACTGGCCATCAAACCAATATTTGTAAGAATAAAGTAATTGGGAAACTGATTAAAATAATGCAAAGACAAGGGCGTAGTCATCACTTGGGCAGCCAAGCCAATGGCGGTTCCTTGCCAAACTTTCTGAAGTATCGCTTGCCGGATTAGCCAAAAAGATGCAATTTTCTCATAGAATAAAAAGATGCCAAGCATTGCCAAAAAAGACAGCTGAAAACCAATATCAAAAACTGTCAATGGATTCCAGATTACAAGCACAAAAGCAGTGAAAAGCAAGGTGTTTAAGGAGTCATAATTTCTACCGGAAAGCTGAGCAATGGACAAGACGGTGAACATGATTACCGCGCGCAAGACAGAAGGAGAAAGTCCAGTAATTGCAGCATACCACCACATGATTCCGATCAACAAGATCACGGCAATTCTTCGAGATAACACACCTGAAAACACAGCCAATACAGCCATGAGAATCTGCATGATGATGCTAATATGTAACCCAGATACTGCTAGCACGTGCAATGCTCCCGTATTCGTAAAACTGTCTCGAATTTCTTTATCCAGCATGGAATTATCACCTAGAATGAGCGCTAAGGAAATGGCTAACTCAGCTCCCGACAAATGCGCTGTAAGAGCAGATCTTAAATAGTTGCGTGAGGCATTGAGCCACTTGATGATGAGCGATTGTTTTGCTTGATTTAGTAGCAGCAGTTCACCATGGGAAACAAAAGCCATTTTGTTGATGCCTTGTCGGCTCCAAAACATCTCCGCATCAAATTCACCAGGGTTCCCCTCATTTCGAATCGCCATCAATGCGGATGAAATAGCCACTTGGTCCCCGATCTGTAGGATGGATTCATTCTTGTGAATCAAAAACAACACCTTTTCTGACCGCACCGCGTGAACTTGACTGCCAATGTGTTGCTTGACCTCACCAATGGCTTTATTCCAATCTCCTTTACCTTTTTTCCACTCACAAATGCGAAAAATACAAATGTCTCCAGGTCGATACATCTCCTCAAGCATGTTCCCTTCGAAAACATGCAAGCGCTCGAGCATCAGTAAACTTCCAATTCCACAGAATGACAGACATGAAAGGCCAAGAAAAACGATTCCCCTTGCCCGAAAAACAACTAGAAAAAACATCAAGAAAAGCGGTAAAAAAGAGCAATACGCCAATAAATGGGCATGAGTTCGACATGCAAAGGCGAGCACCAATCCTACCAGAAAAGACAGAGTAATGAATACGAACGGACGGTCGTAAAAGGTCATGAGGGTTGTGGTTTCAGAATATTCTACTTAAAAATAAGTGAAATTATCGCACAAATCAAACGGGAAGGAGCACAAATCATCCCAACATCCCAACAGATATTTGGCTCAAAATAGCTACATTTGCAACAATTCAAAGATTCATGATGATCAACATTACACTTCCTGACGGGTCCGTCAAACAGGTAGAGACCGGAACAAGTTCAATGGACATTGCGAAAGGCATTTCCGAGGGCTTGGCAAGAAATGTCTTAGCCGCAAAAATCAATGGCGAAGTCGTAGACGCATCTCGAGCGATCACGGAAGACAGCACCTTGCAACTTTTGACTTGGAATGATCAGGAGGGAAAATCCACCATGTGGCACTCCTCTGCCCACGTAATGGCCGAAGCACTTGAATCCTTGTTTCCAGGAATTAAGTTAGCCATTGGTCCGCCAGTAACTAATGGATTCTACTACGACATCGACTTCATGGAGCATTCAATTTCTGAAAAAGATTTGGAGCGTATTGAGGCGAAGATGAAGGAATTAGCGAAAGAAAAAAATGAGTTCGTTCGCAAAGAAGTATCGAAGGCAGACGCTATCGCTTATTTTACGGACAAAGCCGATCCTTACAAATTGGAGTTGATTGAAAATTTGGAGGATGGTACGATTACCTTTTATACACAAGGAAATTTCACGGATTTATGTCGTGGACCGCACATGCCAGATACTGGATTTATCAAAGCAGTGAAATTAACCGCCATAGCCGGAGCCTACTGGAAAGGGGACGAAAAAAATAAAATGCTTACACGCATTTATGGGATCACCTTCCCTAAAGCATCCGAATTGACCGAATACCTAGAAAAAGTAGAAGAGGCTAAGCGCCGTGACCACCGAAAACTAGGAAAAGAACTGGAGTTGTTTACCTTCTCTCAAAAAGTTGGTCAAGGACTACCCTTGTGGTTGCCAAAAGGTGCTGCTTTGCGCGAGCGCTTGGAGAATTTCTTGAAGAAGGCACAGCGTAAAGCGGGCTATGACCAGGTGATTACGCCGCATATCGGTAACAAGGAGTTGTACGTCACATCAGGACACTATGCAAAATATGGGGCAGATTCTTTTCAACCCATTCGTACACCGGATCCAAATGAAGAGTTCTACCTTAAACCGATGAACTGTCCTCACCATTGTGAGATCTTCAAGTCAAAACCTCGATCGTACAAAGAACTTCCAACACGCTTTGCAGAGTTCGGAACCGTTTACCGCTATGAGCAATCAGGTGAATTACATGGACTAACTCGTGTTCGTGGTTTTACGCAAGATGATGCACACATCTTCTGTTCTCAAGACCAAGTGAAGGATGAATTCAAGAATGTGATCGATATCGTGCTGTACGTATTGAAAACCTTAGACTTCACTAATTTTAAAGCGCAGATTTCCTTGCGCGACCCTGCCAATCCTACCAAGTACATTGGAAGTGATGAGAATTGGGAGAAAGCTGAAAGTGCGATTATTGAAGCCGCAGCAGAGAAAAATCTCACAACCGTTGTCGCCTATGGTGAAGCCGCATTCTATGGACCGAAGTTGGACTTTATGGTTCAGGATGCCTTAGGACGTGAATGGCAGTTGGGCACCATTCAGGTGGATTACAATTTACCAGAGCGTTTTGAATTGGAATACACAGGTGCCGACAATCAAAAACACCGACCAGTGATGATCCACCGAGCACCTTTTGGTTCGATGGAACGATTCATTGCTGTATTGCTTGAGCATTGCGCAGGAGATTTTCCACTTTGGCTTGCAACGGAGCAGTTTGCGATTTTACCTATTTCAGAGAAATACAATGAGCATGCAGAAAAAATTTCAGAAGTCCTAAATATTTCCGATATTCGCGGGCTCGTTGACGACCGAAATGAAAAAATAGGGAAGAAAATCCGTGATGCGGAGTTGAATAAAATCCCATTCATGTTGATTGTTGGGGAAAAAGAGGCCGAAAACAATGAGGTTTCTGTTCGCCAGCGTGGAGCTGGAGATTTAGGATCAATGAGCATTGCCGATTTCTCGAAATTGGTACAAAAGACAATAGAAGATGAACTTTCATCGAAAGCATAAATAACTGAATGAGAAAAAACACGAGAAAACCGTTCGTAAGAAGAGAAGAAAAAGAAGAGCACAAGATCAACGAAAAGATTGATGCACGCGAAGTGCGTTTGGTTTTTGAAGGATCTGAGCCACAGGTCGTTTCGACTTCTGAAGCATTAAAAATGGCGGAAGAACAAGATCTTGACTTGGTTGAAATTTCACCAAATGCGGTGCCTCCTGTTTGTAAAATCATGGACTACCGCAAGTTTCTTTACAACCAAAAACGGAAGCAAAAAGAGTTAAAAGCGAAGCAAAGCAAGGTCGTGTTAAAGGAGGTTCGATTTGGACCAAATACGGATGAACATGACTTCAACTTCAAATTGGCCCATGCGCGTAAGTTTTTAGAAGAAGGAAACAAAGTGAAGGCATTTGTATTCTTTCGTGGACGAACAATTGTGTTTAAAGAAAGAGGTGAGATTTTATTGTTGAAATTCGCTCAAGAGTTGGCAGATATCGGTGCTGTAGAACAGTTGCCGAAGTTGGAAGGCAAGCGAATGATCATCATGATCAACCCAAAAAAGAAGTAATACACTTCATTAGAATAGCTATACAGAAATAACATAAAAACGAAAAGAGATGCCTAAAATGAAAACTAAATCCAGTGCAAAGAAGCGATTCACGATCACTGGAAGCGGTAAAATCAAAAGAAAGCATGCGTTCAAAAGTCACATCTTAACAAAGAAGTCGACAAAACGCAAGCGCAACTTGACAGCAGCAGGTTTGGTTCATGAATCAGACGTGTCGAATATCAAGTTACAATTGTGCATGTAATACATGCCTTGGTTTATTAATTGTTTAACCCGGTAACGAGTACATAAGTTTCCTGTGACAATGGAACACTCCTTATCAAAAAACTAAAAATTATGCCTAGATCAGTAAATCACGTTGCATCAAGAGCTCGTAGAAAGAACTTGATGAAATTGGCCAAAGGATACTTTGGTCGTAGAAAAAATGTCTGGACAGTCGCAAAAAATGCGGTTGAAAAAGGACTCAACTATGCCTACGAAGGTCGTAAGCAAAAGAAAAGAAGCTTCCGTTCACTATGGATTCAGCGTATCAATGCTGGAGCTCGTCAGTACGGAATGAGTTATTCTCAATTCATCGGAGCTGTTCACAAAAGTGGAGTCGAATTGAACCGTAAGGCTCTTGCCGATTTGGCTTTGAACCACCCTGAAGCATTCAAGGCGGTTGTAGACGCAGTTAAGAAATAAATCAGTCAATCTCTGTATAGCACGAATCCCATCCGAAAGGTTGGGATTTTTTTTGTTGTTCATTTTCGATAATTGGCCATTGGAATAAACCATTGAAATGGTTTAAAAAAAATAAGTCCTATTTTCATTATTCAATTAATTTTGCGTTTCAAATTTGAACTATGTCATTTAGCACGAAAAAGGCATCCGCTGCAGGTGTCCTCATCACCATTGGAATTGTCTTTGGGGATATCGGTACCTCACCATTGTATGTCTTTCAAGCCATCACCGGACAAGGGAGTGATTTCTCTTATGACCTGATCATGGGAGGTTTGTCCAGTGTGATTTGGACCTTAATATTGTTAGCGACAACGAAGTACATTTATTTTGCGTTAAACGCCGACAACAAAGGAGAAGGCGGAATTTTTGCCTTGTTTGCCTTATTGAAATCTCGGCGCATAAAATGGGTCATAATCCCAGCGTTAATTGGTTGTGCTACGCTTCTCGCCGATGGCTTCATTACCCCTGCGATTTCAATATCATCGGCCGTAGAAGGAATCAACAACATCAATCCCGACTTCCCTGTACTTCCCGTAGTTGTAGGGATTATCATACTTCTATTTTCAGTTCAGCAGTTCGGAACTTCCGCCATCGGCAAAGCATTTGGCCCTGTAATGCTTGTTTGGTTTGCTTTTTTGGGGTATCTAGGATTCATCAACATCGCGAAAAACCCTGATGTCCTCGCCGCTTTCAACCCCTACTATGCCTACAACTTGATTGTTAATGTAGATGGTGGTTTCTGGGTACTAGGCGCCGTATTTCTGTGCACTACAGGTGCTGAAGCCCTGTATTCCGATCTTGGTCACTGTGGAAAAGGAAATATCCGCATCAGTTGGGGATTCATGAGTACTTTGTTGGTCATCAACTACCTCGGACAGTCTGCGTTGTGTTTGCAAGATGGCTTTCATTTGCAAGCCAATCAAACGGTGTTTTACGCCATGGTACCGGAGGATTTATTGTATTTCGCTATCGGAATTGCAACAGCTGCCACTATCATCGCATCTCAAGCCCTCATCACTGGTGTTTTCACTTTAATGAATGAGGCCATTAAACTTGACCTTTGGACAAACTTAAAGGTGAAATACCCTTCCGAGCACCAAGGCCAAATCTACATTCCTTTCATTAACTGGTTTTTGATGGGCGGATGTTTGTTGGTGATCGCTATCTTCCAGAAGTCTGCGGCTATGGAAGCAACCTATGGATTAGCCATTACAATTGATATGGTCATGACGTCGATATTGTTGTGCTATTTAATGATTCTACGCTATAAGAAATTCAGACCATTCTTCCTTCTGATTTTCGCCATCTTCTTGATCATTGAAGCCATCTTCTTGATGTCTAACCTTGGGAAAATCGTTCATGGTGGATGGTTCACCTTGGTCTTAGCGATATCGTTCTTCTCTATATTGTTCTTGTATTTTAAGGCAAAATTGTTGCGTAAAAATATTACCGCTTATGTACCAATGAGTAAAGTAAAACCATTGCTCATAGCTGTCAAGGCGGATGACAAATTGCGTTACGAAGCATCAAACTTGGTGTATCCCACGCGTAGTACTCATCCAGAGAAGTTAGATTCGACCGTATTTTTCTCTTTGTTCAACAAGCGTCCTAGAAAAGCTGGAGTTTACTGGTTCTTGCATCTAGATATTATTTCGGACCCTTGGGGTGTTCATTATACAGTAAGCGAAGTGATTGATCAAACGTGCTATTACGTGCGCTTGCAACTTGGATTTAAAGAAGAACACCGCGTTGAATACATGATGCGTAAAATTCAATCTAAAATGGTTGAGAAAGGTGAGCTTACAGGCGACAGTGTATTTGATTCCGTTCGTGGGCAGCTTGATGAGGTAGACTTTAAGTTTATTGTTTTGAATTCACGCGTAGCCACTGATAATCATTTAACAGCGTTCCAAACACTATGTGTGAAAGTCTATCGTTTTGTGAAGTCAACAGGGCTAAAACCAGCGGAGGATTTTGGTTTGGACAAAACAAATGTGGTGGTAGAGTATATCCCTATTAGCGTTGCGAAACAACTTGATCAAGTTTTGGTGGAGGACTCTGAAGATTATTCGAATACTTAGGACGAGTTACTAATTACGAGTTACTAATTACGAGTTACTAATTACGAGTTACTAATTACGAGTTACTAATTACGAGTTACTAATTACGAATCATTGTTGTCCGACTAAATCCACCTTCATTTTTTATCTTTTGAGTTTAACTTTGATTTACTGACCCCATCGGGGTCGAACCTTTGTAACCATAAGCCCTCCCGAAAAGTCAATGACCCCATCGGGGTCAAACAATTTAATTCCAAAATGATAAAATCACATAAAATAAAAACCACCCTCTTACTTTAAAATCACTTCTTAAAACCAATGATTCCAATGGTTTCAAGAAGATCAGAAAATTTTTATCGGACAATACTAATTACGAATTATGAATGTTTGGTGAGTCGACACTCAGCTTCCTAAGCTATAACGCAGGTGTCTATACCAGAGAAGTTCACTAAAATCCGCTTTTGATATTCCGTCCCAGCGGACTTAAGCGTAAATCCTATAATACACCGATAGACCCCAGCGGGCTTTTCCGCAGCGGAAGTGAGCGAACAAAACCTGAACATAATTCAAAATGCCCAAAAGTACACTGTACAATTTAGATAAAACATGAAGATGGATTTAGTCGGACAACAATGATTCATAATTCTTAATTACAAAAAAAGGGAGCCGAAGCTCCCTTTTTTCATTGCGTATACCTGGAATTATTTCTTTTCGTCTACTTCTTCGAAGTCTACATCAGTCACTTCATCACTTGGATTTCCAGATGCTTGAGCTCCTTGATCTGCACCACCATCTGCATTTGCAGCGTTATACATTTCCTGTGAAGCTGCTTGGAATGCATTGTTAAGTCGTTCGATGGCGGCCTCAAGGTTTTCCATGTTTTTCGCTTCAAACTCTTTTTTCAACTCAGTCAGGGCATCTTCAATCGGCTGCTTCTTCTCAGCAGGGATTTTATCCCCATACTCCTTCAATTGACGCTCTGTTTGGAAGATTGTCGAATCTGCCTTGTTTAACAATTCAGCTTCGTCACGTCGCTTCTTGTCCGCATCTGCATTTGCTTCAGCTTCAGCTTTCATGCGCTTAATTTCTTCGTCAGAAAGTCCAGAAGATGCTTCAATTTTAATGGATTGTTGTTTTCCTGTGCCTTTATCTTTCGCTGAAATGTTCATGATTCCGTTCGCATCCACATCGAAGGTCACCTCGATCTGAGGAACACCTCTTTGTGCTGGTGGAATGTCTGTCAATTGGAAGCGTCCAAGCGTTTTGTTGTCCGTTGACATCGCGCGCTCACCTTGTAGGACATGAATGTCCACTGATGGTTGATTGTCCGACGCCGTTGAGAAAACCTCAGATTTTTTCGTTGGAATGGTTGTATTCGATTCAATCAATTTCGTGAATACACCACCCATTGTTTCAATCCCCAACGAAAGTGGAATTACATCCAACAAGAGGACATCTTTCACTTCACCTGTAAGAACCCCACCTTGAATGGCAGCGCCAAGTGCAACAACCTCATCTGGATTCACACCTTTGGATGGTGCTTTTCCGAAGAAACGTTCTACTGCATCTTGAATGATTGGAATACGTGTCGATCCTCCTACTAGAATAATTTCATTGATATCACTTGTCGTCAATCCTGCATTTTTCAATGCTGAACGACAAGGAGCAATGGTACGTTCAACGATAGATGATATCAACTGTTCGAACTTCGAACGCTGCATCGTGCGCACCAAGTGCTTTGGAATTCCATTCACCGGCATGATGTACGGAAGATTAATTTCCGATGATGTCGTTGAAGAAAGTTCAATTTTTGCTTTTTCAGCCGCTTCTTTTAATCG
>JBILBT010000279.1:0-4057 GCA_044353545.1 Crocinitomicaceae bacterium
AGGTCATCCAATTTGATGCGCTCCAAATTCATCTTTTCTCCTGGATACATGACAATCGTAACAATTGTGTTTTGGGCTTTCTTAAGCTGCACATAGACAGAAGTAGGCGTATAATAGTTCTCTGTTTCATCCCTAGCGGTCACACTAAAGGATTTTTCATCCGTTTCAAGAAAACAAATGCCATCGAGGTCGGTAAGCTTGCCAATGATTTTCCCGCCCATTAGTGTCTTTACAGCCATGTTTTTTAGTGGCATTCCGTCGTAAGAAAGCACGGTAACTTTTACCGTAAAGGATTTTCCAGCGATGGAAAAGAGTGAATTGGCAAGGACGCAAAATAAAATGATAACACGCATCATTGAGGTAAATTTTCAATGAAAATACATGTTTTTGAAGAGTTAGCGCATATTAAAACGCGAAATATTTCCATTCTTAATTTCATCTTAATATGTTACACTGAAGCGGAACTTTTCTACCTTTGCACCCACGGGTAATTAGCTCAGTTGGTTTAGAGTACTGCCTTGACAGGGCAGGGGTCACTGGTTCGAATCCAGTATTACTCACAAAACAGAGTGAGAGCGAAGTGCGAAAGCGACGAAACTCCACTCTGTTTTACTTCGCTCTCAAACTCCAACTCACTCTCCCCATAGCATTCTTAAAATCTTCACCTCCTTTGTCCCTTGTCGCTTGTCCCTTGTCTTTTGTCCCTTCTAATTCCTCAGCCACCGAAGTATGGTCAAAGTCCTAAAATCTTAACATCTTAATATCTTGAAGTCTATTTTAGAACATAGACCGCTTCGCTGATGGAGCATAGAATATTGATCGAGTCATTTGTCCTTCGGAGCTCAAAGAGCGAAGAAGTGTCTTTAGTCAACTGGAGAAAATCCCAACAAGTTCCAAGAATAATCTAGTCCTAATTTCTTAACATCTTAACATCTTGAGGTCTTTCTTCCTCAATCCCAATGATCATATGATCCATCGGCATGAATCTCACCTTTTTCTTCGTAGTCTGAATCAATTTTTTCAAAAAATACTTCGCCGCCGAGCCGAATTACTTTGTTGTTGATTCTTACCGTTTTTCCAGCTGGAATTTCCACATAGATTTCCACTTCCTGTAAACGCAATTTATCAGCCATCGGATAGGTGTAAAAGTTATTTAAATGAACAGTATTTCCTTCAATTGTCATCGAATGACGAATGTTTTTCGATTTTTTCAAGGCTATTCGATGTGATTGACTTTGGGCATGTATGGCTTGATAAACATGGTACAAAGTGTCGCTTGATTGTTTAAAGTGAAGTTCAATTCCTGTCTCACGAATTTGATCCCCATGAATCCCAAACATTCCCCAATCGCCATCTGATTTAACGATGTAATTGTTTTGAGAATCATAGGTGGCTAGATGGGTTTTAAGGATCAATTGATCCCCATAATAGGTCCCAATTTTTCTTTCCATTTCACCAGAAATGGTCAATTCTCTGCCAGTTTTCAATCCTATGATCAGTACAATGATTGACCCAATAAATCCAATGAAAAACAATGAAATTAGACTCATGCTGGTCCATTGGTTGTGAATTTTAAAAACCAATTTAACACCTAGTAAAATCAAAAAGAAGATGATTGATACGGCCACAATCGCGACTCCAGTGTATCCCCAATTGTAGTCTGTTTGCGTTTCTACGGTCATCTTTGCTAATTCAGGAAGTGATATATACCCTGACTCACTTTGTATAGGGATAACACGGATACCAATCACTCCGAAAACCATAAAGATCACTAGGAAGGCCAATCCTTTTATAATCAAGATTACTCCAATTATGGAAGCGATCATTTGTCCTAAAGCATTAAATCGTTGTGACCATTGATCATCTTTGCGAAATCTGTTGGCAAATGTTTTGGTTTCACCTTCAAATCGTTTAGCGGCATTCTCAACTTCCTCTTTCACAGAGTCAACGGTAATTGGTTTTCCGCGCATACGAAGTTTTTCAATGGTAGATTTAGCCTTCGGCACAACAATCCATAGAATGACATAAAGCGGGAAACCAAAGCCTCCGAAAATGAACATGATCAAGAAAATTAAGCGAATGATGGTCACATCGATACCGAAGTAATTGGATATACCGGAACAAACACCTGCAATCGTTGCATTTTCCACATCGCGAAATAAACGGCGTTCACTTCCTTTTTTTGAGGATTTCTGATCAAATGTTTGTTGTGAAGAATGGAAATCGCTTTCCTCTTCATCAATGTACTGAGATGGATCCCCCAAAGTGTCTAAAATCAACTGTATATCTTCGATTTCGATGACTTGCTTTTTGTCGCTTAAGCGAGAAGTGCAGAGTTCTGCAATGCGCATCTCAATGTCTTCAATAATCTCTTTGCTGTCTTTTTCATTGCGCAAACCATGACTCAATCGATTCATGTAATCTTGCAAAAGTTCGTATGCATCTTCTTCAATCAAGAAGTTCATGCCTTTTATGTTTACTGAAACTGTTTTTTTCATGTTATGCATTTATATAGTAGTGAATTAATCTTTGGTTTGCTGGGATATTTTATTGACGGCTTGACTCAATTCAGACCAAGTACTGTCCAATTCTTCCAGAAATGCTTTCCCCATTTTTGTTAATGTAAAGTACTTTCGTGGCGGGCCAGATTGTGATTCTTCCCAACGATAAGATAATAGTTCCATGTTTTTTAAGCGTGTCAACAGTGGGTAAAGTGTCCCTTCGACAACGATCAATTTGGCATCCTTTAAGGTCTCTAATATTTCTGACGGATACGCTTCTTTCTTGGCGAGGATGGATAGAATACAATATTCTAAGATTCCTTTTCGCATTTGAGCCTGTGTATTTTCTAAACTCATTCGGTATAATTTTATGATGCAAAGATATAGGTAAAAGAATGAACTATGCAATACATAGTACTATATTTTTATTTTTTTTTCGAAATGAATAAATTTCGTTGACAATGGACACTTCTTCGCTCTTTGAGCATCGAAGGACAATGGATTTTTGGATTTTAAGACATCAAGATTTCAGGACTTGGGCTGAGGTGCGCTAGCAGACTCGAAGCCACAACAGACTTGATTTCACTTCGATTGATTGAATTAATTCGCAACACGTCACCCATAACTCATAATTCAAATCCCCAGTTTTCACATTTTTTTAACCTCAATTTTACCTTGAACTTCAATTCAAATGACCAATTTTGGGTTGTGAATACAATAAACCGAGAACTTAGCTGGCTTTCGTTCAACGATCGCGTGCTTCAAGAAGCTATGGATCCCAACGTCCCATTGATTGAACGTGTTCGTTTTTTAGGGATCTATTCCAACAACATGGATGAATTTTACCGCGTTCGTGTTGCCAATGTGCGGCGAATGATGCTCTTGAAAAAGCAGAGAGTACCGGGATTCGATGGAACAGCCGAAGACCTTTATAAGACCATTCGTGAAGTCGTACTTCAACAGCAAGTGAAGTTTGAAAAAACCTTTGCGGTGTTGGTTGAGGACTTGCGCAAGAATAATATTCATCTCATCAATGAAAAACAAGTCGAAGAAACGCAAGTCCAACATTTGTCCGATTTCTTTCATTCAGAATTGAAGCATGAGATTTTTCCTATCATTTTGGATAAAAAAAGAGGCTTTCCAAAACTGAGAGATTATGCCATCTATTTGGCTGTGAAGATGCTTTGTAGCCACGGAAAGGTGCGTTATGCACTCATTCAAATTCCGGGTGACATTTCTCGATTTGTTGTAATTAACAACGAAGAAAAGTCTTTTATCATCCTCATCGACGACATCATACGTACCCATTTAAAGGAAATCTTTAGCATTTTCGAACCTCACGAAATAAGCGCCTACACCTTTAAGTTCACGCGTGATGCTGAATTGGACATTGACGATGATTTGTCGACCAATTTTATTCAGAAAATTGAATACAGCCTCAAGGAACGTAAAAAAGGTGCTCCAGTGCGTTTTGTGTACGATAGCCAGATGCCAGACGATTTGCTTCATTTTCTCTTGCAATCGCTGCACCTCAAAAAAGGCTTAAACACCATTCC
>JBILBT010000280.1:0-4038 GCA_044353545.1 Crocinitomicaceae bacterium
GTTCTTCGAACGATCTTCGTAGAAGATGCGGATGGTAATCCTCGCCAGCGTATTTTAGAGATAACAGATGAACGTTTTAAGGTATCGATAGCAGATTACAGCCATTACTCCCAAGAGGAAAGAGAGAGTAAGATAAAGGCATATGTATCCGAAGAAGTAAGCAGAGGATTTAGTTTAGAGGAAGGTCCGTTAATAAGATGTAGTTTACTGAAGGAATCGGAGAGTAGCTATGTATGGGTTTTGGTAATGCATCATATTGTAAGTGATGGCTGGTCGATGGGTGTTTTGCACAGAGAGTGGAGCGAGTTTTACAATGCAGAGTTGGAGCAACGAACACCTGACTTAGCACCATTAGGTATTCAGTATAAGGATTATGCTGCATGGCACAATGGGCAACTTCAGAGTGAGGAGATTACTTCGCACAAGGACTATTGGTTGGAACAGTTCAAGGGGGAGTTGCCGGTTTTGGAGTTACCTAGCGATAATGCACGACCGAAGGTAATGACCTACAATGGTGCGAGTTTGTACAGAGAGCTAGACAAAGAGACCACTGATCGCCTAAAATCTTTTAGTCAGTCACAAGGGGGCACGATGTTCATGACCATGCAAACGGCCTTGAATATCTTGTTTCATAAGTATACGGGCCAGGAGGATATTGTAATCGGAAGTCCGATAGCCGGTAGAGAACATCCAGACTTGGAGGGGCAGATTGGATTCTATGTGAATACGTTAGCCTTGCGTAATCAGTTCAGTAAGGAAGATACGGTGACTGAACTTTATCAGAAGATTAAGCAGAACACATTGGCAGCCTATGGTCATCAAGTCTATCCTTTTGAAAATTTAGTGAAAGAAATAAAGGCTCCCAGAATCATTGGGAGAAATCCTATGTTCGAAGTTTGGTTAGATTATCAAGTTATTTCTAATGATTATGTTTTCAAAAACTTGAATGTAAGCAGTAATTATCATCAAGATTTATCTGGGGTTTCTAGATTCGATTTGTTATTTAGTATAGAGGAGGAAATGGGAAGATTGAAAATTACTTTGTCATATAAAACAGTTGTGTTTGATTTAAAAAATGTAAATGTGATGTTTAATTCATTCATTAAAATTTTGGAAAAATTTGATGAAATTAAAAGCGATTATCTTAGGACTCTTTACCTAAAAGATAATGAGCTCAAAATAATAAATCAAAATTTTCACAAAGAAAAATATTTGGGTAATATATCTAAACTTAAAAATCTTATAAATGAAAAATAATTTAGAAAGGCTTAAGTCTGCACAAGCTCAGTCTTTGGATAGCGAAAAAGTCATTAATATTTCGCCAATGAACAATATACTTCAGTTTCCAATGATGATAGTGTCTGAATTACAGGGAAAGGATTTAAGTAATTGGTTTGAAAAAAATAAATCTCTAATAGATGAACTGATTGTATCTAAAGGTGCGGTTTTGTTCAAGAATTTTAATTTGAAAGATAAAGAAGATTTTGCGAAATTTATTAAAGAAGTTATTGATTTAAAGTCGCTATCTTATGTTAATAGGACTTCACCAAGGTATTCGGTTGCTGAAAATGTATATACGTCTACGACACAGCCAGCAACTGAGATTATTCAATTTCACAGTGAGAATTCTTACTCGAAGAAACCCCCAAGATATCTTCTTTTCTTTTGCGTTAGACCATCTATTACGGGAGGAGAGACGCCATTAGCAGATAATAGATTAGTACTAAAGAATATTTCAACACAACTTAAAAATAAATTTTCGGAAAAGGGTATTCTTTACAAAAGAAGAGTAACTGATAGTTTAGGACTTGGTTGGAAAGAGATTTTCCAAGTTGATACAAAATTGGAGGTTGAAAAACATTGCAAAGAAAATGATATTGATTTTATTTGGGATGGGGAAGATTTAAATCTTTATTGGAAAGGAACAGCCATAAGTTCTCATGTGAAAACGGATGAAAAAATTTGGATGAATCACGCCTTTTTCTTTCATAAATTATCATACAGTCATTCCCTATTGGATATTATTGAATCTGATGAGGAACTTCCATTTTTAACTTTTTTTGGTGATGGTTCAGAGATATCTGAAGATGAATATCTTGAAATGAAAAATGCATACGACAAGGCAAAAGTAGAGTTTAGTTGGGAAAAAGGGGATTTGTTGCTGATTGATAACTACTTAGTAAGCCATTCAAGAAATAGTTACACTGGAGATAGAGAAATCCTAGTTTCAATATTTTAAAACAAAATGATTATGTCATCTTACAAGTTATCGTACAATCAAGAATTTAAGTATGTAAATAACAGAAGAGATTTTATTTCTGGTCTTATTTCTTTTTCTGAAAAGATTGATGTAAACAAGCTTAAATTTTCCTGTGAGGTAGTTGTAGGGTTAACAGAATCTTTTCATTACACTCAAGAAGATGCTTCAGCTTTTTTTCCAATTCTAAAATTCAATAAATGCATACCCGAAATAGAAGATCTAAAGGAACCAATTTATTCGAATAGAAAATTTGAGGAGCTTGTACAGGATGCCATAAATCAAGAAGATTTTTTTAAGAATAGTCCCGTTAAGTTTTTTATTGTTAATTCGGACATAACATATTTAGGGGTTTTTATTTCTTCTTTTTATGCCGACAACAAATCATTAGGTCTGCTAATAAATAGGATACTTGAGAACTATTTATTGGGAAAGAACGAATTTGATGAGGAGATTAATTTTTTGAATTTCAGTCAATGGCAAAGGGAGATTCTAGAAGAGGAAGTGAAAGAGGAAAATTATTATTGGGCAGAAGAAAGCGGTATAGGAACTTTTAGTAGTCCCAAAATATTCAACTCCGTCGATAATTCTAATTTATTTGAGACTTTACCTACTATTAGGGACGTTATCTCGATAAATAAAACGTCTTGCGACATTTATGATATTATTTCAACAATATCCAACTCGATTGCGCAATATTCCGATTCCTGTAATGTTAATTTAGGATACATTCCTTTTCAAAGAAATCATGATATTCTAAATGAAACTTTTGGATTATTAAACGTCCCTCTTCCTGTAAGAACGGATACTAGAATTAGAAATGTTGAAGAATTAAAGAAATTGTCTTTTCGTATTCAAGAATTGGAGAGTAATAGAGATAATTTTAATTATTCGTTACTATATCAAGATTATGCAAAAATTTCAATAGAAAGGTATACTGATATTATCCCAAAGGATAATCCGCTAGGAGCCAAACAGGAAGTTTTTTTTCCATTTGAGTTTAACTCTCATTTTAAGATTATTTTATTTGAAAGTGATGATTTTATTAGGGTACAGTCACTTTGTAATAGATCTAATCCATATGTTCAATTTGTTGAGGAACAAATTAAACAGAACTTAACAAATTTTATTGAATATAACGATGTTACTCAATCCGCTTCAGTTGGAGAAATAGATTTTTATTTAGGAAATAATTGGATTACGAATTATTCTGGATACGACTTTTTATGCATGAGTAAATTGTTGTCTGAAATCTTTGAAAAATATGCTACATTCCCATGTCTCAGTTATTCGGAGAATACGTTAACCTTTCAACAAGTAAATTCTTTAAGCAACAGATTTGCAAATTTTATTTCTGAAAAATATGGTGTCCAGAAATCTGATAATATAGGTTTGTTTTTATCGCGCGGTATAGACCAAATTATATCGTTGCTTTCAGTAATCAAAACCGGAGGTTGTTTTGTGCCTCTTGAAAGGGATTGGCCAGAGTATAGAATTGATTTAGTAAAAAAAGAAGCTAATTTAACGTTGTTAATTGATAATAAGATTGTTGAAGAATTTTATAAAGCCAAGGATATTTATTCAGCTGATTACGAATTAGCTTCAGGTTCAAAAGAATCTCCACTGTATTGTATTTTTACTTCCGGCACAACAGGTAAACCAAAGGGATGTCAAATTAATAACAGAAATTTTTATAACTATTTAAGTTGGTCAAACGAGTATTTTAAAGACAATACGCACAAGAGGGTTGGTTATTTCTCTCCCCTTTCTTTCGATTTTAC
>JBILBT010000281.1:0-4035 GCA_044353545.1 Crocinitomicaceae bacterium
CTTTGTAACCTGGAGCCATTCCACCAACGATGGCATGCACTTGATAATTGGCTTCCTTCGATCGCTTGTGAAAAGGAGGCAAAGGTTCAAACAACTCTGGCGTGTGCATGTGTTTTCCAGATGCACAGGCACCAAAATGCGATTCAAGCATACGTTCCAGTCGGTGTTTTGAAATATCACCAACAAAAGAAATCACCATGTTATCAGCTGTGAATGAACGCTTCATGAATTCCATGAGGTGCTCACGGGTAAAGCTCTGAACACTTTCACGTGTGCCAAGGATATTGTTTCCGAGCGCATGCCCTTTGAAAATCATGGCTTCAAAATCGTCAAAGATCTTATCGCTGGGACTATCGAGGTAGGAGTTGATTTCATCGATGATGATTTCCTTTTCCTTCTTGATTTCTTTATCTGGAAAATTCGAATTGAGCATGATGTCCGACAACAATTCGGATGCCCTAACGATATGTTCTTTGCTAAACGAAGCATACACACACAATTCCTCTTTGGCCGTGTAGGCATTCAGTTCTCCTCCTACCGAATCGAGGCGTGACAAGACATGAAAAGTTTTACGGTTTGAGGTCCCTTTGAAAATGCAATGTTCCAAAAAGTGCGCGAGGCCATTCTCATGGGGTTGCTCAAATCGTGAACCGGCAAGAACAGTAACTCCCAGATGCGCCACCTGTGCATTGGCATGCAGGTAAACCACACGCATCCCATTTGATAGGGTAAATATTTCAGGAAGGATTTCGTACATCGACTAAGGATTTTTGCGGTATAGTTTCCAGTCTGTACCGTCCCATTCGTATACGATTCTGTCATGAAGGCGCGATGGGCGTCCTTGCCAAAATTCAATCAGACTGGGCTTCAAGGTGTAACCACCCCAATGTGGCGGTCGAGGAACCTCATTGGGAAACTTCTCGTCGTACATCGCAAAACGATCTTCCAACTCTTTTCTTTCATTTAACAAAGCGGATTGATGCGAAGCCCATGCTCCGATTTGACTCGAGCGTGGACGGGATGCAAAATAGGCATCACTTGTTTCTTCGGACACCTTTTCTACCCTACCTTCAATGCGCAGCTGGCGCTGAAGTCCGGGCCAAAAGAAAAGCATTGACGCAGCTCCATTTGCAGCTAAATCGTGGCCTTTATGGCTTTGGTAATTGGTATAAAAGACAAACGCGTTGTCGAGTAATTCTTTTAGATAGAGTATTCTTGAACTTGGCATTCCATCCGGATTGACCGTTGAGAGCACAAAAGCATTCGGTTCGAGTTGTTTCGATTCAAAGGCCTCTGTGTACCACTTCTGAAACAAGTCGAATGGCTCGTGACCGAAAAAACCTTCAAGATTTCCGCGGTCAAAGTCCTGGTGATCGTTTCTCAGTTGTTCAAGAATATCGTCCATTAGTCTTCGTCAGAAAAATCATCCTCGAGCACACTTTCGTCCTCGTTGTCATCCCCCTCTTCAATTTCATCGTCGTCGAGCACTTCTTCTTCATCGTCCTCATCGTCACTTACGTCCTCATCGTCGATGTCAGATCCTGGCGCTGAGAATACTTTTGCTTTGGGTGCTGGAGTTTTCTCTTCCTTTTCCATTGGTGTGCGGCTAATTTCGCGATCCAAATTTTCGGTAGGTGGGAAAATATCGACAATCGGAGAAACAATGATCGCCGGAATTTGATAATCGATCATCAAAGTGGCTAGACTTTCGCGAATGCGTTCGTAAGCATCTTTTACTGAATGTGCAGAAACCAAGAAATTTTGAGAAATCTTTTTCTTCTTTGCATCCTCTCCTTCACCATCTTCGCGCTCGTATGAAATCTTCGCTTTGTACCAAGTGTATGCATCTTCATACGCGAAAATGTCGTGAATCTCCGTACGTGAAATGCCTACGACATCAAACTCTCCACGGATTACACTTCCAAGCTCCTCATAGATGCGCGCCTCGGCATCTGTAAATGTCATTGCTGCCAGTAAATACGGTTCAGACACGCGCTTAAACGTTCCGTTTTCCAATTGTTTTGTGTATTTCACCTTAACGGTAAACCAATTATTCATGTTCTGCTAGTTGTTGTTTGAGTAACAAATTTAGACAGAAAAAAGGCATCCTTTCTTCGTCGTTGATAAATAATAATAAGAGGTAAAATTTAAGGAATAAACTTCCGTCCCTTGCTATATACGATGTAGGAACGATTAAACAACGTGACAAGCACACTATTTCCATAAATTTGGAATTCGCAGTTTGGCTGATTGCTGAGTTCAACGACTTTCCCATCGACTAAAGCACTAGCCCCTCCCATGATGTTCCTGAAGGCAAAGACATTATTCTTCAGAAGGTAATCCTTCGGAGTGAAATTCACCACCTGAATTTTCTTGTCATTTTGATAGGCAAAAACGAACGAGTTCTCGCCCCAGACAACAAGATCGTCTTTCACCTCCCAAAACGAAGGACTAAAGTTCGATAATGTTTGTTTTTCGCCTTTTTTATAGAGAATTAGGTTTCCATTCAAGTCTTCATAGACTAAAAATCCACGACCCGCCTTGTACTTCTTCATGTAGAACGATTCCACATCGAGAAATTGTCCATTTTCGAACAAGGCGAATGTGCGTGTTGTTGGATCGTTAAAGCAAAGCATATCGCAACCCGCCTCAAAATCGATGGTCCCGTTCCAAACGCCAAGGTCATAAATTTGTCCTTGATAAAACACCTTGAAATAGTTTCCATTGTCTTTAAACGCCACAATATTATCACCGATGACAACAGGCATATTCAGTTCACCCGTCATTTGATAGATCTGATAAATCTGTTTATTCCAATATACACTGACGGTATTGAATCGTGTATCCTCATAGACAATGATGCTATCTTTCACCTCATAATTTCGAGAGAAATAGGTCAGTGTTTGCAATTTTCCATCGTCCCACATATTCAGTGTCGGACCTATGTTGTAAGCCATTAAGTGATCTGATGTTTTGTACACCACGTTCATGTTGGAAATGTCTTTTCGTTCCTTTCCATCATAAATACGCAAGTTTCCTTTGGTATCGATGTACGCGACAAAATCATCCCCACCTTTATATTCCCTGATTTGCTGAAACTCGAGCTGACGAAAATTATCATTTTCAAAAGTCCTAAAGTAAAAATTGAAATCCTCGAAAGGAATTACGCGCTGTGCATAGACTGATGTCACACAAATAGAAAGGAAGAAGATTAAATATTTCACGGCACCAATTTAATCAATATTCGGACCGAAAAACAGCCTTTTACTCATGACATTCTGCAGATCCTCATCAATTCATCTGAAAATCCCCAATCCTTCAAAAAAACTTAGTTTCTTTGTACCTCACAAAATGTTCATATCCATGAAATTTATTTCACTTTCTGTATTATCAATCATTCTTACATTCTCCGTGAATGGACAGAAAAAGATTGAGTATGTGGAGTACGACTTGCCGAATGGGCTGCACGTCATTATCCACGAAGAACATGCGACACCAATTGTTGCTGTTTCTATTTTGTACCATGTAGGTTCAAAAAACGAGAATCCTGACAGAACTGGATTTGCCCATTTCTTTGAGCACTTGCTTTTTGAAGGATCTGCAAACATCGGTCGTGGTGAATATTCTGAACTGGTTGAAAAAAATGGGGGTGGATTGAATGCCAACACTTCTCAAGACCGGACCTATTATTATGAGATTTTGCCATCCAACCAATTGGAGCTTGGATTGTGGTTGGAAAGTGAGCGCCTTTTGCATGCCAAAGTGGACAACACGGGTGTTGAAACTCAGCGCAGCGTTGTGAAAGAAGAAAAACGTCAGCGCATTGACAACCAGCCATATGCTTCATTCATCTCTGAAATGTTCAAAAGAATGTTCACTGTACACCCCTACAATTGGGCTGTCATTGGCAGCATGGAGCACCTTGACGCAGCGCAAGAAGAAGATTACGTGAATTTTTACAAGACCTTTTATGTTCCTGCAAATGCGACCTTGTCGATTGCTGGGGATTTGAATGTAGAGGAAACAAAAAAATGG
>JBILBT010000282.1:0-4029 GCA_044353545.1 Crocinitomicaceae bacterium
CCAAAGGAGATACATTAAAAAAATTGGCCGGCCTGTCGAAAGAAATCGCACAATATCTTCCTGTCATCGAAATTACCAATCAAAAATTTACGTGGTCAGTATCGAGTGAACGCTTGCCCAACCCACTGATTTACATTCAAGATTCTGCCTTTCAAGAGGGGCAAAACATAAAAGCAGATATTCAAACCAATTTGTGGGAGGATTATTCCTCACGAAATGTGATTGCCTATTTGCCCGGAACCAAAGGCGCAAAGAAGACCATTGTTTTTACCGCCCATTATGACCACTTGGGCCGCATGGGTGAACTGACGTATTTTCCCGGCGCCAATGACAATGCCAGCGGCACCGCGATGTTGCTCACACTCGCAAAATACTTTAAGGAACACCCCGTGAACGTCAACATTCTGTTCATCGCATTTGCAGGAGAAGAGGCGGGATTATTGGGCTCAAAACACTTTGTAGAACATCCGACATTTCCCCTGAAAAAAATGAGTTTTTTGGTCAATTTAGACATCATGGGAAGCGGCGAAGAAGGAATCACCGTAGTCAATGCCACATTGTTCAATGATCAATTCAAGTTATTGCAAGAGATCAATACAGAAAAGGGCTTGTTAACTCAGGTAAAATCGCGCGGACCAGCACAAAACTCAGATCATTATTGGTTTACAGAAAAAGGGGTGCCTGCGTTTTTTATCTATACGATGGGCAGCAATAAAAACTACCACGATGTGTTTGACACCTACGAGAATCTGACGTTTTCTGAATATTCAGATATCACCACACTGCTATCGGAATTTGTGCTTCGGCTGCCTCTTTAAAGATCAATACGACTTCTCGCTAAAAGAAATTCCCAATCCGTGCAGTTCTTCCAAAATCGGAGTATACACTTCGCGTTGAATGGGCAAGGTCACTCCTTTTAGTTGAATGACATTGTTGAGAATTAATTTTGCAGCGATGGCGACAGGAAGTCCTACCGTATCCGACATTGCAGTGAATGTCGCGTCCTTTCCAACACAAACCATGGCCGACGTTAATCGGTGCTTGTAATCGTTCAAACGGTATTCAAAATCATGGTGCATGACCAACATGTCTTTATCGTTTGGTTGCATTGCCCACTTTTCAACCAATAATTTTTCGAGCATTTGCGCCGGAGTTGCATCTTTAATTCCGAGGACCCTATCCTTGTCGAAGAACCCCAACCATTCAAAACGCGGGAACAAGTGTTGGCGGTCATCTCCTAAGAAACGTTTGAACTTGTCTTCAATTTGCACCGATGTTTTATACGGAAGGAATGAATTTATAAAGGCTCTTGGTGTCATGGTTTCCGAATGTTCCATCACATATAAATCATCTGTCATACCCAATTCAACAAAAACATTCCATGCTTCGCAGAATCCTCTTCTTCTTAAGGTGCCTCTATAAATCGTAGGTATTTCATCCAATCCGTAGGTTTTTCGGTAGGACAATGAGTCCCTATTGGCATAGCCATCGAAGTCTCCGAAACCATCAATCGTAATTTCCTCGATTCGTTCAAATACGCTAGAATAAGGGATGTATTTGTACTCCCCTTGCTCAATAAACTTCGCCGCTCCACCTTGCCCTGCGAGCACAACATTTCGTGGATTCCATGTGAATTTATATTGCCATGGGTTATCGTCACTTTCTGGCGCGATGAGTCCACCACAAAACGATCGAAATGCCAACAATTCTCCCCCTTGATCCTCGATATGGTGAATGATTTTCATCGCGCTCATGTGATCAAGACCTGGGTCAACACCGATTTCATTCATGATTAAGATCCCCGCCTCCTTTACTTCCGCATCCAAGGCATGCATTTCGGGAGAGATATATGAAGGTGTAATAAGATTCTTTTTCAAGGCGATGCAATCACGGGCCACCTCGACATGATATCGGGCAGGCAACATGGAAATAACCACATCCGATTGTTTAATATAAGGTCGACGTTCAGCAGGATCGATTGCATTGAACGAAAGTACCTCACCGAATGGATGACCATTGATTTTGCGTTTCACCATGTCTTGGTCTCGATCAACTACACGCACCATCCAGCTGTTTTCTTCAGCATGCTCAAGCAAGTAGCGGATCATCGATGATGCAGAAAGTCCAGCACCCAGTATAAGGATCGATTTCATTCGTTCGTTCTCTGATTTGAAGGCCAAATGTACACAATCTCTTATAGGTCAGACAGCGATATTTAATGTAAATTATCCACATATGAAGAAATAAATACGAATTAAAAGAACTCGCTTTAAATAATAATTAGTAGTGATATATCCACTTTTGACCACAAAAGCTAAGAGAAAAAACCTATTTTTGTTCATCTAATTTTAAGATTGACATGGGAAGAGCGTTTGAATACCGCAGAGCCTCCAAAGAGAAGCGTTGGGACAAGATGTCCAAATTATTTCCGAAACTGGGAAAAGCAATAACAATGGCTGCCAAAGAAGGCGGAACTGATCCAGCAATGAATTCAAAGTTGCGCACGGCGATTCAAAATGCAAAATCAGAGAACATGCCGAAGGACAACATCGATGCGGCGATTAAACGCGCGAATCAGAAAGATGTTAGTGCCTATACTGAAGTGATTTATGAAGGAAAAGGTCCACATGGTGTGCTGGTGATCGTTGAATGTGCCACAGACAATCCAACGCGGACTGTTGCCAATGTGAAATCCTATTTCAACAAAGCTGGTGGTGGCGTTGTACCAAACGGTTCACTCGACTTTATGTTCAACCGCAAGTCTGTCTTTGAAATCATCAATACGGGAACTTTAGAAGCTGAAGACCTTGAATTGGAATTGATCGATGCCGGCTGTGAAGAAATCGAAATGACTGAAGATAAAATTTATATTTACGGTGACTACACGGCATTTGGCGCACTTGCTTCAGCCTTGGAAGACATGAACATCGAGGTGCAAAAATCCAGTTTACAAAGGATTCCGACTTCACCGATTGACTTGACGGATGACCAAATGAACGATGTCGAGAAAATGTTGGACAAGATTGAAGACGACGACGACATTCAGCAAGTATTCACCAATATTTCGTAAATCCAAGAAAAGAACTTTCAGTTCAATAAAATAAATTCACGCGAAGCAAGTTAATACTTGCCTTAAATTGAACCTTAATCCCCGATGAAGTATCGCCATGCATTCATAAAAACTTTCGCAGCAGGAATACTCTTGCTCCTTGTGATTGCGTGTAGTACCGAAAAAAACACCTTCATCAATCGAACCTATCACGGAACGACAGCGCGGTACAACGGCTATTTCAATGCCAATGAGTTGATGCGACTTTCACTCAATTCGTTTCGTGCTTCCTTAAAAGAAAACTTTTACCAGACTCTTCCACTCGAACCCTTGCCCGACGAAAAACAAGTCGTAGGGATGTATCCTGCCATCGACACCGCCATTGCAAAGTGCACCAAGGTGATTCAAAAACATTGCATGCCATCCAATGATCGTCCATCCAAAAAGAAGGAAGAACACAATCCTTGGATCGATGAAAACTGGACAACGATTGGTATTGCTAGTTTTTACCGCCGCGATTACGATGCTGCCATTAAGAACTTCACCTTTATTAAAAAGTTTTACAGCAATGATCCGTCCATTTACATCGCTGAACTTTGGTTGGCCCGTTGTTATATGGAAATCAACCGCTTAACAGATGCTGGATTTAGCATCGCCACGCTTCAAAAAGCGGCGGATGAGCAAGACGCAAAAGCGGCTGAAGAACCTGAAAAGAAAAACAAGGCCAGCAAGAAGAAAAAATCAGACAAAGAAGAAGTAGAACCTGCCGAATTTCCGAAATCCATTCGCTTTGAATTTGAGCAGGTTAAAGCAGAATTTGCCTTAAGAAAAAATGAACCGCAAAACGCCATTAAATTTCTTGAATCCTCGTTAAAGTATGCGAAAAAGAAACAAAAGGCACGGATTCACTTTATCATGGGACAGCTTTATGAATCAACAGGCAACCGTGATCAAGCAAAAGCCGAATACACCCAAACCTT
>JBILBT010000283.1:0-4026 GCA_044353545.1 Crocinitomicaceae bacterium
GACAGAGAACCTGGATATTTTATCGGTGCAATGTATTTAAGTTATGGACTTGCAATTCTTGAGGGTATCATTACTTTTTTTACTTTACACTATGCATTTCCATCACTTTCAACATTCTACACAACGCTAATCGTGGTGCTTGTCATCATATTTTTAGGAAGGAAAAATTATAAATTATCTCGAGTGCTTTACATTCACATTTTTCCTTGGTAAATTTTAACCTGTAAGGCTAATTCGTAATTCGTAATTCGTAATTCGCAATTAATTACCCCTGCCCTTCCAAATAATCAAGGTCCTTCCCGAAAGTTTCTTTTAACCTGGAGATACTGTAAAGTGCCAAGGCTAGAAACAGTAAGCCGACCAGTAAAGCCGCAAGTCCGTCGGAGAGCTGAAAGGACAACAACAAGCCGAAAAGCAAGACGACAATGTTCACCGAGCCACGCACGAAGTTGGGAATGGTATTGGCAGCTGTTGAACGGATGTTCGTTCCAAACTGTTCGGCGGCGATGGTCACAAAAATCGCCCAATACCCTGTTCCTGTTCCTAGGAGGAAGCACATGAGGTAATACATGTTTGCAGTGATGTCCTTGAGCACAAATAAGAAGATAAGAGTCGTGGTGAATGTGAAAAACAAATAGAGATACACCACCTTTTTACGACTTTTTAGAATCTGACTTAGCAAGCCAGACAACAAGTCACCAAAGGAAAGTCCGATGTAGGCATACATTACCGCGAGACCATTTTCCACATTTTTCACCCCCAACCATGGTCCAAAGTGGTCTTTGGAGTTCATGATCAACAAGCCGATGACGTACCAAATGGGGATGCCGATGAGGATGCAATGCAGGTATTTTATTCGGTTGGATTTATTCCCAAAGATGAGACGTAAATCGCCCTTCCTGATAGCTCCTTCGTGTTTCATTTCCTTAAAGAAGGAAGATTCAATAGTCCCAACGCGCATCAGCAGCAAGACCAAACCCATGGCGCCTCCAAGCACATAGGCTACTTGCCAATTCGCGAGATGAAGGCCTGTCAACCCTTTGATGAAATGACCAATGGCCTCACCTTTCATTCCAACCAAAGAAGCTACCACTGCACCCAATGCCCCAAATGTCACGATAATCATGGTGCCATAGCCCCTTTTTTCTTTGGACATCATTTCAGAAACCAAGGTAATTCCGGCTCCGAGTTCGCCCGCCAATCCAACGCCTGCGATAATGCGCACAAAAGCATAGGTGCTCGTATCGGTCACAAACGCATTGGCGACATTGGCAATGGAATACAAGAGAATGGAACCAAAGAGTACTTTCAATCGGCCTTTTTTATCGCCGAGAATTCCCCATAAAAGTCCACCGACGAGCATCCCAAGCATTTGCATGTTGAACAAGAACTTCCCCATCGCAGCTTTGGCCTCTGGACTGGCGCCTTTCATGATTTGGTCCAAGCTTTCGGCTTTTACCACACCAAAAAGGACTAAATCATAGATGTCGACAAAATAGCCCAACGCAGCAACAACGATCAATAGCGCAATCTGGCGGTTCTTTTTATTTTCAGCAGGTATCATGGCTACGAAAATAGAATATTCTTGAATGCCACGCACCATCACTCCAAATGTCCGCTGCACTTTGTATCTTCGTGCCATGCTTTCCGATGAAACATACATGCAACGCTGCATCGATCTTGCCCGCATGGGACAAGGCTTTGTTTCACCTAACCCCATGGTTGGTGCTGTGCTTGTCCACGAGGGAAAAATTGTAGGAGAAGGGTATCACCGTCGTTTTGGAGAGGCCCATGCGGAAGTCAATGCTATCGCGTCCGTGAAGGATCCATCGATTTTATCGGAATGCACCATCTACGTCAATTTAGAACCTTGTGCTCATCACGGAAAAACACCTCCTTGCGCCAATCTTTTGATTGAAAAAAAACTCAAGCGTGTGGTTATTGGTTGTCCCGATCCGCACAGCAAAGTGAGTGGAAAAGGTGTTGAATTGCTTAAAAAGGCAGGCATTGAAGTAACACTAGGTATCTTACAGCAAGAGTGCCGCGAATTGAACCGACGTTTTATCACTTTTCACGAACGTCAGCGGCCTTATGTGATTTTAAAATGGGCACAAACGAAGGACGGATTCCTAGACCGCATTCGTCACGATGAAGAGGTAGGCATCAATTGGATTACCTCACCGGAGACAAAGTCCTTGGTGCACAAGTGGAGATCTCAAGAGCAGAGCATCCTCGTTGGACGCCGAACCATTCAAAATGACAATCCCATGCTGACCGTGCGCGAATTCAGTGGTGCAAATCCAACACGCATTGTGATTGACAGCCAGTTACAAAGTGGCGATGAACTCAATATCTTCTCGGAAGATGCGCCTACCATCGTGTTCAACCGCATCAAAAATGAGGTGCGTGGAAACATTGAATGGATTCGCATCCCGGAAACCAACACAAAACATATCTTGGATGAATTGTACAAGCGGAACATCCTTTCTGTTTTTGTAGAAGGGGGAAGCCGCACCTTACAGTATTTCATCATCGACAACCACTGGGACGAAGCCCGCGTGATCGTTGGAAACACTACATTTGGTGAAGGTGTCAAAGCACCTGCCATTGGAAAAGTGCCATCGCGCAGTTATTCCTTTTCTACGGATACTGTTCACCATTATTTCCGCAGATGGCCCCTTTGATTCTCTCGATCCTTTGCTCCAGCATCATCTTTGTGCTGTTTAAGTTATTCCCGCGCTTCGGCGTGGACACCTTTCAAGCCATTGTTTTCAACTATTTCACTGCATTTTTTTGTGGAGTATTGTTCTTCGGTCACGAGTGGAATCCACATGCCCTAGAATCTGGGAATTGGCCCATATTCGTGTTGCTCGCCGCCGCTTTGTTCATCTCTCTTTTCATCTTGATGGGCATTAGCTCTCAAAAGAATGGCGTTGCCATGACGTCTATCGCTGTGAAAATGAGCATGGCCATTTCCTTGATTTTAATGATTGTGCTCTACAATGAGCCCATCGGCTGGTTGAAGCTTACTGGAATCGCACTCGCATTTATCGGGGTTCTTCTTGTTTCCTACACGGGAAAATCAGAATCGGGATCAGCGAAAAATGAAGTGTGGATGCTCGCGACCTTGTTTATTGGCAGTGGGATCCTCGATTTCTTGCTCAATTATGTCCAAAAGCATCACCTCGAGCACCTCACTCCTTCCCTCTATTCGGCTTTTGGTTTTGGTGGTGCAGGACTCATAGGATTTGCCATTCTCATGACACAAGTAGTGAGAAAACGAGCAACATTAACGCTAAAAAATCTTGTTGCAGGTATTGCCTTAGGCATTCCAAATTACTTTTCGATTTACCTGTTGATGGAATCGTACCGCTCAACTGGGTGGAATGACTCCACTGTTTTGGCCGTCATCAATGTTTCCATCGTCCTCATGTCATCGGTCATCGGATTTATTGCCTTCAAAGAAAATGTCACCGTCAAAAAAATAATTGGACTTGCAGCAGCAGTCACAGCCATTGTTGTGCTTTATTTCGCAAGTCAATCTTAAGCTCGATTTTATGAAAATTTACCCACTCAACACAGGAGATTTTAAACTCGATGGAGGCGCCATGTTTGGTGTTGTCCCAAAAACCATGTGGTCAAAAACCAATCCTGCAGATGACAACAATATGTGCAACTGGTCGATGCGTTGCCTCTTGATTGAGGATGGAAATCGCTTGATGCTCATTGATGCCGGTATTGGGGACAAACAATCGGAGAAATTCTTTTCGCACTATTATTTGCACGGATCTGACAGCTTGAGCGGCAACCTCAACAAACTTGGGTTCAGCAAAGACGACATCACAGACGTGTTCTTGACGCATTTGCACTTTGATCACTGTGGGGGAGCCATTCAATGGAACAAAGAGCACACAGGATTTGAACCGGTATTCAAGAATGCGAAGTTTTGGAGCACTGAAAATCACTGGCAATGGGCAACAGAACCAAACGCACGGGAAAAAGCTTCATTCCTAAGTGAAAACATTC
>JBILBT010000061.1:0-12538 GCA_044353545.1 Crocinitomicaceae bacterium
CCTTGCGCAATGGAAACGATGTTGGTATTCTTTCAGAGGCTGGTTGCGCGGGTATTGCAGACCCAGGTGCAGAAGTCGTTGCCATGGCACATCAAAACAACATCCCTGTAGAAGCGATGGTTGGCCCGTCGTCTATTCTTCTGGCACTTATTTCTAGTGGCTTTTCGGGACAAAATTTCAGTTTTCACGGGTATTTACCAAAAGAACGAAAAGATCGCGTTCGCCGCTTAAAAGACATGGAAGGAGACAGCCGAAGAACTGGAGCAACCCATATTTTTATGGATACACCCTTTCGAAACATGCATGTGCTCGACGACTTATTGAACGAATTGGCTGACCCAACATTGGTGTGTATTGCCTCAGGATTGACCTTGCTAGAGCAATCAGTGAAAACAATGTCTGTTAAGGATTGGAGAGAAAACGCCTACGACTTAGCGAAAATACCAACCCTATTTCTGATCGGTTCTTACGCTTAAAGCTCCTTTGAGAACTATTTGAATCCTCGTTGTTTCTTTATGGCTTCGTAGGAATCTTGGATTTGTTGGAATTTTTCTTTCGCTCCCTTCTGAAACTCCTCGCCCATTTGCGCAACCTTATCTGGGTGAGATTTAATGGCCATTTGACGGTATGCTTTCTTTACCTCTTCGTCCGTGGCCGTTGCTTCAACACCTAAAACCCGATAATCCGAATTTGTATCGCGGTAAAACATGTTTTTCAAACTTTCAAATTCTACGGCTGGAATCTGAAATAAATTTGAGATCTCACGGATAACATCGATTTCCAGCGATGAAACGTTTCCGTCCGCTTTGGCTATTCCAAAAAGATAATGCACCAAGTGAATGCGTGATTCTACAGGCAATCGCGAGCGAATGTCTTGACAAATCTGTTGTATTGGAATTTGTCCAGAATCTAAAAACCGCTTCAAGGTTTGAAGGTGTCCTGGCGTAAATTGTCGTCCAAATTGTTGAGTGAAAAATGCCTTTACATAGTCCAACTCTGCCTTGAGCACTTTTCCATCCGCACGCATTACTGCTGCAGAAAGTGCCATTAACATGGTTTGAACATCATTGTTCGATGATCGCTGTTGGTAATATTGAAAGAATTCTTCAGACGAAAATTCTTTACCCTCGCTTTGCGCTTGAGCTCGGGCTCTACCCATTGCTTTTTGGTAGCTATCGATGAACGACCCAATAAAAAAGCCAAGAATAGCTAAGCCGAAGTTTCTATTAAATAGGAAAAATGCTCCTATTGCTAAAATCCATTTAAACAAAGTATGTCGTTTTAAGCGCAGGGGGCAGATTCACACCCGCCCCGTTTGATGCGTTCTATTTGCGATGCGAATATCAGGAAATTTGTTCAATTGTTCGTTCTATAAACTGATCCAAAGCCACTCCTTTTAACATTCCTTGAGATAACATGGCTAAATCCGTCAATTGTCGAACATTTTCCGTTTGCGTTTCTTCAGATTTCTCGAGCAATGACACAACTTTTGGATGGTTGGTATTCACCACAAGATTGTACATCTCAGGGAAAGCCCCGAAGAACCCTCCACCACCAGTGCGCTGCTGCTCCATCATACGTCGAATAAACTCTGGTTGAGTGATCACAATTGGAGCATCATCGTCGTTCAATGCCGTCATTTGCACCGAGAATTTATCTTTGTTCACTGCAGTTTCAAAAACTGGTTTCAATTTCTCCTCATCCTCTTTAGAAATTTTGGAAACAATCTCGTCCGTTTTCTTGATCAAGTTATCTAAGGTATCTGAATCTACACGTGCAAATACAACATTTTCCATGTCTTGCTCCAAACGTGCAATCCAATGCGACACAAGCGGTCCATTCATTTCCAACACCTTATATCCACGATCTTTGGCTTTCTTCACATAGGCATATTGAGCCTCTTGATCATTGGTGTATAAGAAAACAATTTTTCCTTCTTTATCTGTTTGAACTGGCGCAACCAATTCCTTGAACTCTTCTAGCGTATGGTACTCCTTTTCTGTTGTTTGCACCAAAGAAAATTGTGCTGATTTCTCTTTAAACTTATCGTCCGACAAGGCGCCATATTGCACAAAAATTTGAAGATCATCCCATTTTGCTTCGAAATCACTGCGGTCTTTCTTGAACATTTCTGCCAATTTATCTGCCACCTTCTTGGTAATGTGAGAAGATATTTTCTTGACATTTGAATCGCTTTGTAGGTAAGATCGGGAGACATTTAATGGAATATCCGGAGAATCAATCACCCCATGCAACAAGGTTAAAAATTCAGGTACGATCTCCGCAACACTATCGGTAATGAATACCTGATTGGAATATAGATTAATTTTATTTCGCTGAACTTCAACATTTTCGCGAATTTTCGGAAAATATAAAATCCCCGTGAGGTTGAAAGGATAATCCACATTCAAATGAATATGAAACAATGGATCCTCAAAACTCATTGGATACAATTCCTTGTAGAAAGATGCATAATCCTCATCCGACAAATCAACTGGTGCTTTCGTCCATGCAGGTGCAGGGTTATTGACTTGATTTGGCACATCGATGGAAACGCGTTTTACTTTTCCATTTTCATCCAACTCCCCTTCGGGAGAATCGATGTATTCTGTTTTCGTCCCAAAAAACACAGGGGTAGGCAAAAACTTGCAATACTTATCAAGGATTCCATTAATTCTTGCCTTCTCTAGAAACTCAGCCGCTTCTTCCGAAATGTAAAGGACAATATCCGTTCCTCTGTCTGCTTTTTCGATGTCGGTGATAACATATTCTGGAGATCCATTGCTTTCCCATTGTACCGCTTGCTCCCCTTCATGACGAGAAAGTGTTTGAATTTGAACCTTTTCCGCGACCATAAATGCCGAGTAGAAACCAAGTCCAAAATGACCAATAATTTGTTCAGCTCCCTCTTTTCCCTCATACTGTTTCACGAATTCTTCAGCACCAGAAAAGGCAATTTGGTTGATATACTTATCGATTTCATCGGCTGTCATTCCAATACCCCGATCGCGAATTGTCAGTGTTTTTTCGTTCGCATTCAAGATCACTTCAACCTTTAACTCACCCAACTCACCTTTAAATTCACCATTTGCAGCTAAAACGCGCATTTTCTGAGTCGCATCGACCGCATTTGACACTAGTTCACGAAGAAAAATTTCGTGGTCCGAATAGAGGAATTTTTTAATGATCGGAAAGATATTTTCCGTCTGTACATTGATTTGACCCGTTCTCATTTTATCATATTAAAATTGCTTTTCAACCTTTTCAATGTTTATGCCACGTGCAAAAAACTGACAAACTGTCCCTATTTTCCGACAAATTGGCGAGGTTTTAAGCCATTTAAATGATTAATTTTGCACAACTCAAACTCGAATCGTGCTTATTTATTCTATTCTGTTTACGGTAGTTATCATTGTATTTGTCCGTTACAGTCGTTTATTTAGAATAGATGGCATTTCCCCATGGGCTCTTCCTAGTGCCTACCTCTTAAAGATAGCTGTTGGACTTCTGCTCTTTTGGCTACATATTCACACCTATGGCGTCGGCGAGTTGAGTCACGATGGCGAACGTTTTTTCAATGAAGGACGTTTACTTAACGAGGTCTTTTATAAATCACCACTCGATTATTTTCGACTGTTGACAGGTATTGGAGAAACAGAAGAACTGACCCATCACTATTTATCCACCACAAGATACTGGTCAGCCGGTGATTTAACCATCATCAACGATGCAAAAAATGTGATCCGCTGTCACAGCATCTTGCATTTTATTTCCTTCAATTCTGTTTATGTGCATTTGTGTGTGCTGTGTCTCTTGTCTACTGCGGCGTTGCGGAACCTCTACATTGCATTTAAGGGAAGTACAAGCTTGTCAAATCGCATGTTTTTCTGGGTCATTCTTCTCGTTCCAAGCACCATTTTTTGGACCTCAAGCATGATGAAAGAGCCATTTATGTTTTTCGGAATCTCCTTGTTCTTGAGGGCTTTGCTCATTGAAAAAAGCCCAATTAAAAAATACATGTGGCTCTTTATTTCTTCATTTATTCTTTTGGCATTCAAACCCTACGTGCTTCTATGCTTAATTGTAAGTCTTCTTTGTGTCGCGCTGTACCATTACATGTTCAAACAACGATTGCTTAGGTTCATTCTCTTTATATGCATTTGCATCCCAGTTTTTTCATTCGTTTTTTCAAATGCCCGACAAACTGTTGTTCACTATTTAACGCGAAAACAGTTTGATTTTATTAATGTTGGCAAAGGAGGCATTCATGTGAAAACCGACACCTGTTTCTACTTTTTTCAGTCGTATCAATATCCGAATATTCAATTTAAGGGGTATACCGCTGAATTAAAAAATGAGGCTGATGCATTTCGATATCTCTTCGGAAGTACACAGAAACCCGTGCCGGTGCATTTGATTCCAAACGGAGAAAAATGGACCGTCGTCTATAAATCCTTAGGAAGCGCAAGTTACATTGACATTACACCCATTGATGAATCCTTTCAGCAACTCATTTTCAACATCCCTGAAGCACTGTTCAATGCCGGAATTCGTCCACTTCCAAATGACCCAGGTAGTAAACTAAAATACCTTTCAATGCTCGAAGTTTGGTTGCTTTTCGGATTTTTGACCTATGTCATTTTTCACAGGAGAAAGTTGGATACCAACTCTAAAAATCTCGTTTTAGGACTAATTCTTTTTGCTGTATTTTTAACCTTATTGATCGGCTGGACCACACCCGTACTCGGTGCCATTGCCCGCTATCGCTTTCCTGCCCAATTGGCTCTTGTGCTCGTTGGTCTAATTCTAATTCAACCTAAGGCCATTAAACCATGGAAAAAACAGTCTTAATTACAGGTGCCACATCAGGTTTTGGCAAAGCCATTGCGACCGATTTTGCTGCAAATGGAAGAGATCTCATCATCACAGGTCGTCGTGATGAACGACTTCAAGACTTGGCCAAATCACTGGCGTTTACCTATGGCGTGGAAATCATTACACTTTGTTTCGATGTTCGATCCGAAAAGGAAGTCAATGATGCAATCGCAAGCATTGCTGAAGATTACGGACATACCATTGAAATCCTTGTCAACAATGCAGGACTTGCACTTGGCCGAGGACCTATTGACACGGGGTTAACCGAAGATTGGGACCAAATGATCGATACCAATGTGAAAGGCTTGTTGTACATGACAAAGGCCATCATCCCATTTATGAAGGCCAATAAAAAAGGCCATATCGTAAACATTTCCAGTATTGCAGGAAAAGAAGTTTATCCCGGTGGAAATGTCTATTGCGCTAGCAAACATGCGGTTGATGCGCTGTCAAAAGCCATGCGTATGGATTTGGTTGATTACGGGATAAAAGTGACAAATATTGCTCCTGGGGCTGCGGAAACAGAATTCTCTTTGGTGCGATTTAAAGGGGATGAGTCAATAGCAAAAAATGTATACAATGGATTTGATCCACTCATCGCTCAGGACATTGCTGAATTGGTGTATTTCGTTTGCACGAGAAAAGGGCATGTATCCATTCAAGACCTCACAGTTACCCCATCGGCTCAAGCATCCGCTACCATTTTCAAGAAATAAAAAAGGTCCGCCGAAGCGAACCTTAAAATGACTAGTTGTGATTTCCGATTAATTGTTTGTCGGCGCTGGTGTTGTTGTTGCTTCAGGCAAAACTGTTCCGCGAATCGTCAAGATAATTGGTTCAGACACATTCGATGTAATCGTAATTGTTTTAGTGAAAGCACCCACACGCTTTGTGTCATATTTTACAGAAATCTCTGATTTTTTTCCTGGCTTAACTGGCTCTTCAGGTTTTGCTGCCGTTGTACATCCACAGCTTGTTTGAACACCTTGAATGATGGCTGGTGTCTTCGCTGTGTTTTTGAATTCAAAGACAAAAGTGTCATCAGTACCGTAAGGAATGTTCTCACGAACAATTTCCATCTGCGTAAAAACTAGACCTTCTTTTTTCGTTTCGTCTTTCTTTTCAGTTGTTTCTTGTGCACTTGCTTGCAATCCTGCAACGAACATTAGTGCGAATACCATATACTTCATACTTTTCTTTTTTTTGACAAGAATACTCTATTTGTTTTTTCAATGTCAAAGTTTAACAAAAAATTTCAATTCTTCACATTGCTGCGATAACATTCTAAAACATCACGAATTGAACCATAGCATTCCTCAAACAAAGCATCTATGTCCTTTTCAGCAATCCAATTGGCTTCGAGAATGCCTTCATCTCGCTGAGGAAAAGTTTCTTTTGTTCCCGAATAATGAAAAAGAAACCAGTGAGACTTTTTCAACACAAGTTGCCTCTCATACTCGTAGGTGTGCATGGATTCCATTAGTTTATGATCCATGACATGTCCTGAAATTCCACATTCTTCAGAAATTTCTCTGTACGCACATTGTTCAATGTGTTCACCCTGATCCACAAATCCTTTCGGTAAATCCCAAAAACCATTTTTACGAATCATAAGTATTTCATGGCCATTGCTTACGATTCCACCAGCTGCAATTGCCTGTTCATGACATTGAAAAATACGCGTAAAATCCGTTTCAAGGTCGTTACATTGAATTACCAAAGGCAAGGAATGTGTGATAATTGAAGTGCTCTTCCGTACAATAGCATTGATGTCTTGAACTTTGGATGCCTCTACAATGAGCGAATGTGGATAGTTTTCTGACTTTTGAGTAAAAATGACCAGTCGATTTTCAACAAAAACTTTGTACATTTGCAGTTATGATTTTGAACACGGATAAAGCATTAAAAGTAGCAGAATTTTTATTACAAGTGAAAGCTGTGAAGTTACAACCAAACTCACCTTTCACATGGGCATCGGGATGGAATTCGCCTATTTATTGTGACAATCGCGTTACATTGTCCTATCCCGCTATTCGCACATTTATTCGACAGCTTTATTCAGAAGCAGTTATTGAACAATTTGGCAAACCTGATGTCATCGCTGGTGTTGCAACAGGAGGAATTGCTCAGGGAGCACTGGTAGCGCAAGAATTGGGATTGCCTTTTATTTATGTTCGAAGCACGGCGAAAGGACATGGAATGGGGAACCAAATAGAAGGTCATTATGAAAAAGGACAGAAAGTCGTCGTGATTGAAGACCTTATTTCTACCGGAGGAAGCAGTTTGAAGGCTATTGAAGCGCTTCGCGAGGTCGGACTAGATGTTAGAGGACTTGTTGCGACCTTCACCTATGGTTTCAATGTCGCAGAGGAGCAATTCAGACAACATGCCTGTAACTTTGTCACATTGACTAACTACGACTATCTAATTGAAGAAGCATTAAAAGAGGAATACATCACTGAAAAGGATTTAGATTCACTACGCGAGTGGAAAGAAAATCCGAGTGAGTGGAAAAAATAAGACGTCATGAAAATTGAAAGCAACAAAGTACATGTTCCTGCAAAGCCAGATGCGGTTGCTTCATTTTTACTCGATTCACGCAACCTCATTCATCTCCTGCCCGAAGACAAGATTTCTGATTGGAAATCAAGCGAATCAGAATGTTCTTTTAAGGTACAAGGAGGAGTAATCATTTCTCTTATTCAGGATGGTTCCGAAGGTTCTTCAAGAATCAATATGCGCTCGGGGCAAGGCACCCCTTTTCCTTTTCACCTTTCAATACTGATTGAACCGAAGGAGGATGGCTGCGAAGGCTATCTTTTATTTGACGGTGAAGTAAATGTATTTTTGAGAATGATGGTAGAAAAACCCCTTACTGCACTTTTCAATTTCATGTCCGACAAACTGCGAGATCACTTTACAGTTTAAACTGAATTTCCTTTAAATCATAAACGTTTTGTCCTTCCTCTGTCTTGACTTGCAAGCGACCTAAATCGTCAACACCTGCAATCATTCCATTGAATTCACCATTGGCATCTTCAAATGTCATCAGGATATTCAACCCAAGAAGCAGAGCACAATAGTTCGATTTTAATTGCTGCATATTATTTGCACACAAGCTCATCCATTGCTCATTAAAATGATGCAAAAACCGAAATAGCACCTCCTTTAAATCAACATATTCCCCAGTTTCCAAAAACAGTGAAGTAGCATTTAAGTCACCAAATTCAGCTTGGTTGATGTTTAATCCAACACCAATAATGGATCGCGAAATGCGCGATCCTGTCAATTGATTTTCAATCAGAATTCCCGCCATTTTTCGGTTTCCAACATAAATATCATTGGGCCATTTAACTTGTGCAACAACACCAAATGAGTTTAAAAGACCAACAAGTGCCAATGTCGTGCAGTGCATTACCGATTGTCCTTCTGATGCTGACATATTGTCGGGTGTCAATAAAATCGAAAACAATAGGTTCAAACCACCTTCCGAATGCCAAATCGAATCGCGTTGCCCCCTGCCAGAAGTCTGTTTGTCTGCCAAAATTACCGACCCATGCCCTATTTTACCTTGCGCGAAGGCTGTGGCAACATAATTGCTCGTTGAATCGACACTCTCCAAATGGGTAATTTTAAATTTTATGTGCACGAAACAATTGTGTTTAAGGCATTTTATCGGGTGGATAAAGTTAAAATAAAAGTTAGTTTTGTAGTTATAGATAAGTATTGAATGTTAAAAGCAAAAAAAGATGTCGATTCCAAGAAATTGTGTGATGCAATTGTCGAAGGAATGCAAGAAAATAAAGCCAAGAATATTACTGTTTTGGATTTAAGGGAAATTGGAAACGCAGTATGTGATTATTTCGTTATTTGCAGTGGTGAATCCTCTACCCAAGTTGAAGGAGTAAGTAGTTCTGTGATGCGTCACACGCGCAAGGTATTGAAAGAAAAACCTTGGCATATCGAAGGTAAAAACAATGCAGAATGGGTATTGCTCGACTATGTGAATGTCGTTGTACATATCTTTTACAAAGATGCTCGTCCATTTTACGATCTAGAGGATCTTTGGGCCGATGCAAAAAGAACAGATATTCCTGATTTGAATTAATCATACAGAACAAAATGGCAGAAGGAAATAACAAAAAGAAAAGTCCCTTTTCAATCTATTGGATTTATGCACTCATTGGAGTAGCAATCATCGGTTTTCAATTGTTCATGAGCTCGGGAAGTCGAGTTACGATCAAGTTTGAAGACAATTTCTTCGATTTAGCAGAAATGGGCTATGTCAAAGATGTCAAATTGGTGAATAAAGTACGTATCGATTTCAAAATCACAAAAGAAGGACGCGATTTTGTCGCGAAATCAAGTGATTCACAATTTGCAACTATTCGTGAGAGCATTACCAAAAACAATCGGCCAACAAAAGCTGATCCCATCTATGAATTAGAAATCATTGATGCTGGTAATTTTCAATTGAAAGTGGATGAAATAAATAGTGAGATTAAATCTCGCAACCTACTGATTGACCAACGCAAGAAAGTAGATGAATTGTCAAAAACTGCCCGCGATGGGGATTCCAAAGCTAAGTTTTCACGCGCTGCAGATTCTTTGAATCGTGTCCTTGCGAAATCATGGCCAAATGAGATGTCTGAGTCGAGCAAGAAGAAAATGAGCGTTATTCAGATGGGCTCTGAAGAAGAGATCAACTACATCGGTAATATTTTAAGTTTCATCTTGCCGATCATCATCTTAATTGTTATTTGGATGTTCGTCATGCGACGCATGGGTGGCGGCGGTGGTGGCGGAAGTGGCCAAATTTTCAACATCGGAAAATCTAAAGCGCAGGTTTACGAAGGCAGTAAAAGCACCAATACAACATTTAAGGATGTCGCTGGATTGCAAGGAGCTAAAGAGGAAATCGTTGAAATCGTTGAATTCCTCAAGAATCCAAAACGATATACCGAACTAGGAGCAAAAATTCCGAAAGGAGCATTGCTTGTAGGTCCTCCGGGAACAGGAAAAACTCTTTTGGCGAAAGCCGTTGCTGGTGAAGCGAAGGTTCCGTTTTTCTCACTTTCTGGTTCTGACTTCGTTGAAATGTTTGTTGGCGTAGGCGCATCGCGCGTTCGTGACTTGTTTAAGCAAGCAAAAGAGAAAGCACCATCCATCATCTTTATCGATGAAATTGATGCCATCGGAAGGGCTCGAGGAAAAAACAACAGTTTTGGATCAAATGATGAGCGCGAAAACACCTTAAATCAACTCCTCACCGAGATGGACGGGTTCGGAACAAACTCTGGAGTCATCATCTTGGCGGCAACCAACCGTGCGGATGTATTGGACAGTGCGTTGATGCGTGCTGGACGATTTGACCGTCAGATTTACGTGGATATGCCGGATTTGAATGAGCGAAAGGAAATATTCCAAGTGCATTTGAAACCAATAAAACTTGAGCCGGGAATTGATATTGATTTTCTTTCACGTCAAACACCTGGTTTCTCTGGGGCAGATATCGCAAATCTGTGCAATGAAGCCGCTTTGATTGCTGCTCGAAAAAACAAAAAATTCGTTCAAAAACAAGACTTCTTGGATGCTGTAGATCGCATCGTTGGAGGCTTGGAGAAAAAGAACAAAATTATTACTAAGGAAGAAAAAAAGACCATTGCTTTTCACGAGGCAGGTCATGCCACCATTTCATGGTTGTTGGAACATGCATCACCATTGGTTAAAGTAACCATTGTGCCTAGAGGGCAATCGCTGGGTGCTGCATGGTATTTACCTGAAGAGCGAAGCATAACTACGTCTGAGCAAATCTTGGATGAAATGTGTTCGGCTTTAGGTGGGCGTGCTGCTGAAAAGTTAATCTTTGGAAAAATTAGCACTGGTGCATTAAGTGATCTTGAAAAAGTAACGAAACAAGGTTATGCAATGGTGTCAATTTACGGATTGAACGATCGGATTGGAAACATTTCGTTCTACGATTCACAAGGCCGAGATTCATTCACAAAGCCATATTCTGACGTTACGGCGCGTGTCATCGACGAGGAAGTTTCAAAAATGATTGAAGCACAATATGCTCGAGCTTTGAGCATCCTGACAGAAAATGAAGATAAACTCACGACCTTGGCAGAGAAGCTATTGACGAGTGAGGTGATTTTCAAGGAGGACTTAATTGAAATCTTTGGAAAAAGACAATGGGAGAAAGAAGAAGAGCCTTTATTGGCGGAGGTACTAGAAGAACAAGTTCCTGAGTTGCCCAAAGAAGAAACGGAGTCAACTGAGGAAAAAAACCACGCTGAAAACTCAGCTTCAACTGATTCCAATGATGAAGATTCGACAGAAAATTCAACTCCTGCAGAAGGAGATGAACCAAAAACAGAAGATCCTCAATAATAAGAATATTCCTACTTCAAAACCCTGTCAAAAGCAGGGTTTTGTCATTGTATACGACCACGAATTTTAAGTTTTAGAAAAATCGTAAATTTGTACCATGAGTAACCTAGTCCAACGCACAATTACAGGGGCAATATTTGCCTTCGTTGTATTGGGTTCAATTCTTTGGAGCCCCTATGCACAAGCTACTGTGTTTAGTATTTTCATGGTGCTCGGACTGATCGAATTTTACAACTTGTTCAGAGAACACCCAGTTGTTCAAGTGAGTAAAGAAATAGGTGTATTCATTGGGGTTTTCATTTTTGTTCTTCTGGTCGGTGTCAGTTTCGAACTCTTTAAACCCATCTCGATTGTAGTCATCTTTCCGCTTTTCTTTACCCTGATATTAGAAGAATTGTGGCGAAAAAAGGAAAATCCGCTCATCAATATTTCCGTTTTGGTCTTTGGGATCATTTACATCGTCGCTCCTTTTTTCCTGACCATTGATTTAAATGTCCGTACGTCCGACAACGCCATGCCACATGTGATTGGCATGTACCTGCTGATGTGGACAAATGATACCTTCGCTTACTTTTCTGGGCGAATCTTAGGTCGAACCCCTTTGTTCCCTCGCATATCTCCTAAAAAAACTTGGGAGGGTACAATCGGCGGAATTCTTTTCACCCTGCTGCTCGGTTTTGTCATTGGAGCCTACATCAACCGCGGTGAAGAGCTGTTTTGGGTCATTTCTGCTCTAATCATTGCTCCCTGTGCAATCTTTGGTGATTTATTGGAGTCACTTTTTAAAAGGAGTTTGAATATCAAAGACTCAGGCAACATCTTACCCGGTCACGGGGGTATCCTAGACCGCTTTGATGCCGCATTATTTGGCATCCCATTTTTTTATTGCTGGTCAATGTTCTATGAATATTTTTAATTTAGCAAAATGACGCTGCATCGAGAAGGGTATTTGATCATGGCCGTTGGCCTGACATTATTGACCGGAATCCAGATTTTAAATTACTACCTGTTCACCTTCACGGGCTGGTTGTGGTTATTTCTTGTCCTGACATTGGGTGCGCTTGTCATGGCCTATTTAATCATTCAGTTTTTCCGCATTCCAAAGCGCACATGCACATTTACTGACACAGACATCATGTGTCCTGCAGACGGAAAAGTCGTTGTGATTGAAGAGGTGGAGGAAACAGAATACTTTAAAGACAAACGCATTCAGATTTCGATTTTCATGTCCCCAATGAATGTTCATGCCAACTACAACCCCATTTCAGGC
>JBILBT010000284.1:0-4019 GCA_044353545.1 Crocinitomicaceae bacterium
ACTTGATTCAACGAGGTAGGACAGAGGAGCTCAAAAAGCCTGCGCAGCGCATGGGAAAAAACTACCCGAAGGATGCAGGATATTTGTTGTTGATTGCTGAGCAGTTTTTTAAAGAGGGAAAATTTGAGGTGTGCCTTGAGTTGATGCAAGCCTATTGCAAAGGAAATCCAACCGACCTGAATGCACAATCAAACATGGGGATGGTAATGGAAATTCTAGGACGAAACGATGAGGCCTTGGCTTTGTATGAGCAGATTTTAAAGCAGAATCCAAAACAGACGCATACCCTAGATTTATATACGAAATTAAAGGCAAAAATTAAATAAAGTGTCATTTTGACACTAAGTGAAGAATTCGCTGTATTTTCGCGAGGGTGATTGAAAGAGAATTTCTATATTTGCCCGATTATTTTTATCAAAAGCAAAATGGCGGTAAAAACTGTAGCTAAACCTTCAAAGTCAACGAAGAAGTCTGCTTTGGCAGCAAATGCTAAATTTTCGAAAGAGACGTATATCAAATGGTATAAAGACATGCTCTTGATCCGAAAGTTTGAAGAAAAAACGGGTCAGTTGTACATTCAACAAAAATTTGGCGGATTTTGTCACCTATACATTGGTCAAGAGGCCATTGTTGCAGGTACTGCAAGTGCCTGTCAAGCGGGAGATAAACACATGACGGCTTACCGTGATCATGCGCATCCAATTGCCTTGGGTACTGATCCACGGGTATTGATGGCCGAATTGTACGGTCGTTCAACGGGATGTTCGAAAGGAAAAGGTGGCTCAATGCACTTTTTCGACAAGGAACGCAACTTCATGGGCGGACACGGGATTGTTGGTGCGCAAATCGCCATGGGAGCAGGTGTAGCCTTTGCTGAACAATACAACGGGACAGACAATGTGGCTTTCGTATCCATGGGGGATGGTGCTGTCCGTCAAGGTGCATTGCATGAAACTTTCAATATGGCCATGATGTGGAAACTCCCTGTGGTTTTCATTATTGAGAATAACAATTACGCGATGGGGACCTCTGTTGAGCGTACGACCAACGTGACCGATCTGTCAAAAATTGGACTTTCTTATGAAATGCCTTCGCGTATAGTCAATGGAATGCGTCCAGAAGATGTGCACGAGGCCATTGAAGAGGCTGCATCGCGTGGCCGTCGTGGTGACGGACCAACCTTGTTGGACATTCGTACATACCGTTACAAAGGTCACTCGATGTCTGATCCACAGAAATACCGTTCAAAAGAAGAAGTTGCTGAGTGGATGGAGCAAGACCCTATCGAGCATTGTTTGAATGTCATTCGCGACAACAAATGGATGACAGCGAAAGAAATCGAAGCAATAGAAGAGTGGGTTAAAAATGAAGTCGCTGAATCTGTTCAATTTGCCGAGAATTCGCCATTTCCAGAAGCGCATGAATTGTATGAAGATGTTTACATGCAAACCGATTACCCGTACATCAAAGAATACTAAGAACATATTCTAGTTCTATTTTTAAAGAGTTTAACCAAACATACAGTCCCATTTTAGGGGTAGAAAAATAAAATATTATGGCGGAAATCGTTTATATGCCGAAACTAAGTGATACCATGACTGAGGGAGTGGTAGCAGAGTGGACAAAGAAAGTTGGAGACAAAGTTTCTTCAGGTGAAGTCCTTGCTGAGATTGAAACAGACAAGGCTACGATGGAATTTGAGTCCTTCTTTGATGGTGTCTTGTTGCACATTGGTGTAGAGAAAGGGAAAGCTGCTCCAGTGAACGCTATTTTAGCCATCATTGGTCAGGCTGGTGAGGACATTTCGGCGCTTTTAGCCGGTGCACCAGCGCCAGTCGCGGTTAAAGAGGAGGAGGCTCCGGTTCCTGCATCAACTCCAGCGGCAGTCCCAGTTGCTCCAATTGCTCCAGTGGCACCTGCTCCCGTTGTATCCGCACCGGCAGCTGTGCCATCATCGAATACCTCAGGCCGTGTTCTCGCATCTCCATTAGCAAAGAAAATGGCACAAGAGAAAGGGATTGATATCTCGGCTGTTCCAGGCTCAGGAGAAGCAGGTCGCATTGTGAAACGTGATGTTGACCATTATGTGCCATATACTGCACCGGTATCTGCGGCGATGTATAGTGCGCCTGCGGGAACTGAATCATTTGAAGATGAAAATGTTTCTCAAATGCGCAAGGTCATTGCACGTCGTTTGGCAGAAAGCAAATTTACAGCACCACATTTCTACTTGACCTTAGACATTGATATGGACAATGCGATTGCAGCGCGCAAGACCTTGAACAGCACTGAGGGGGTGAAAGTTTCCTTCAACGACATGGTTGTGAAGGCCGTAGCGATGTCACTGCGCCAGCATCCTGCCGTGAATAGCGCTTGGTTGGGGGATGTGATTCGTAGAAATCACCACGTACACATCGGCGTTGCCGTAGCAGTTGAAGATGGACTTTTGGTTCCTGTAGTGCGCTTTGCCGATACAAAAGGATTCCAACAAATTGGAAATGAGGTACGTGAATTCGCTAAAAAAGCGAAAGATAAAAAATTACAACCTTCAGATTGGGAGGGAAATACATTCACAATTTCCAATCTTGGTATGTTTGGTATAGAGTCATTTACAGCAATCATTAATCCTCCGGATAGCTGCATCCTCGCGGTTGGCGGAATTAAAGAAGTTCCTGTTGTGAAGAAAGGACAAGTTGTTCCTGGAAATGTCATGAAGGTAACCTTGTCGTGTGATCACCGCGTCGTTGATGGTGCATCTGGAGCTGCATTCTTACAAACTTTCAAAGGGTTTATGGAAAATCCGGTTGCCATGTTATTGTAACTGATTGTTCGAAAAAGCCTTATATATTTGTCCTACTTACACGAAGCACTAATTAGACTACACTTATGAATAAGAATCGAATTTTTATTGTTCGGTCCTTGTTGTTGGCACTATTCATTTCTGCCGGACATGCGTTCGGACAGGCGACCATCCGCGTACGCGTTGTGTCGGTGCAGGTGACCAATAATGTGGATTGTGATGGATTTACTATCCCGTTTATTGGATATATCGCAGGAACAAGTGATTTTGTTTGGGAATTTACTGCTACAGACAATACACTCGGAAACACAAACAACAACCCAGCATTGTTCGGGTTGTTTGGTTTCAATTATGCCTACAACAATGGGAATAATGGGCCATATACGTTAACAGCTCCGGGAGGAGGGTTTAGTCCAAACAGTGGCTTATTCTTCGATTATCAATACATCTGCGCTACAGATGTTCCTTCAAACATTCAACTGCAATGGGAAGCTTATGACAACGATGATGCAGGAAATTACGATATCGTTGGGTTGAATAGTGGTCAAACGGGACTACAAACGGTAAACATGCCTGTTCCTGCATTTGCAGGTACTTCCAATTATTCATTCACGGCAACAGGAAGTGCGGGATGTCAAGCAACCCAAACGTATGTGATCAACCTCTCTGTTGAACGTCTTCCTTTAGTAGTGAACTACTTCGAAGATGCCATTTGCGATGCGACGGTAGCTGCCATGAATACGACATACACCTTAGGATGGTGTGATTATACCCTTGAGCCCAATGAGCCAGCAGCCAGCGATGTGCAAGCTGCGGGTTCAACATGGGTAAAATTTGTTGCTCCAGCAAGTGGTTCAGTGAACATCACAACCGATTTGGCGGGTACAGACATTGGGACCTACTTTCAAGTGTATCACGCTGCTGATGGAAGCAACTGTGGCAATGGAATTCAACCGATTACCAATGCCTTGATCAAAGATAAATTCGAATACCTTTCACATGTTGAATTTTCCGATGGCATTGATTTCCTCGGCGTGGACCCAGAGGCGGAAATTACGTTTGATAGCTGTGATCCATTCCCTGGAATCAGCTACCAGAAGTTAATCCCAGGACAAACTTACTATGTTCAAGTAACGGCAGACAATGCCAGTGACCATGGTTACTTTGAGTTCCGAGTGAATCAGTTAGGTGGAAGCTCACCAGATTTAATTGATATTCC
>JBILBT010000285.1:0-4007 GCA_044353545.1 Crocinitomicaceae bacterium
CATAATGTGTTAATTCAAATGATGAATGGCCTCTTCAAGATTGCCATATACAGTTATTACTTCGTTCACTTTAGAGATGGTCAACAATGTCGCTACATTGCCTTGCGCTTTACAAATGCACAAGTCTCCTCCATTGATGCGTGTTTTGGTCAGCGATCGAATAATGAAATTCAGTCCAGATGAATTCATTTGTTCGAGATCTTCCAAGTTGTAAATGATGCGTTGTTCTTTCTGCTCCAAGACACTAGAAAGTGCTGTTTGAAGTGAAGCCATATCTTCATCGTGCATCAACTTTCCTTTGAGCGATATGACTTGATATTGGTGGTGCTGATCGACCGTAAATGTAATATTCATATTTATTTAGGTAAATCGTTTTCAGACTTTTTTACCCCGTAAAAATAGAGTGAATGGTGTTGGATTTTTAGGCCAAACACTTCTTCAATGGTTGCCTTAATGGTTTGAATGCGTGGGTCACAAAATTCAATTACCTCTCCGGTGTCTGTCACAATGATGTGATCGTGCTGCTTGGAACCATGAGATTTTTCGAATTGAGCGATGTTCTTTCCAAATTGATGCTTTCGCACGAGGTTGCATGCCAACAACAATTCTATGGTGTTGTAAAGTGTTGCTCTTGAAACCCTATAATTTTGATTTTTCATCTTAATGTAGAGTGATTCTACATCAAAATGTCCTTGATAATTATAAATCTCTTCGAGTATAGCGAACCGTTCCGGAGTTTTTCGGTGACCATTTTGTTCCAAATAGGCGGAAAAAATGCTTTTTACGGTTGATTGTAGATCGGGACTAATCATTGTATCGATTAAATACGAATCGAAGGTGTAAAATTAGCCATTTTATCTTTCTTACTCATTGATTTTTATCCCCGTTATGAAAAGATATCAACGGTTTTCTGAATCTGTTGAAAAGCGTTCTTCTATGTGGTCAATCAAGGAATGAATCACCTTGATGTGAATCTCCTGAGCACGGTCAGCGAACTTACTTTGCGGTGCACGAATTTCCACATCGCACAAGGAGGCCATTTTTCCGCCATCTTTTCCTGTTAGTCCAACGATGAACATCCCTTTTTTTCTCGCCGCTTCGATGGCATTCAATACATTTTGTGAGTTCCCTGATGTAGAGATTGCTAGAAGAACGTCTCCTTTGTTGCCAATGGCTTCCAAAAAGCGCGAAAACACATGTGCATACCCATAATCATTGCCAACGCAACTCATGTGACTAGGGTCAGAAATTGAAAGTGCCGGAAGTGCTTGACGATCTTCTCTATATCGCCCGGTAAGCTCTTCTGCAAAATGCATGGCATCGCACATAGAACCGCCATTTCCGCAGCTAATAATTTTACCGCCACCACGAATGGATGTAAGCATCATCTCGCCTGCGCATTCAATTTTCTCAAAATTTTCAGTAGTGCTAAATGCTGCGAGAACAGAAGCGGCTTCAGAAAAATGGTCTGCAATTTGTAAAGTGCGCATGACGTTAAATTTTTATCAAAATTAAATATTTCAGTCGATATGAGGATTTATACGATTCTTCTTATATTTGAAATCAGGGTAAACCCCGTAAAATTGGTCTATGCATAGAGGTTTGCTTTTTACTTTTTTCTTCATCGGGTATCTGTCTTTTGCCTATTCTCAAACCGATTGCTTCCTAAAGTTAGAAAAAGCATTTGCCGAACGTGGGGCGAATGCGGTTCCTGACGGGATGCATAAAAATATAGTGATTTGCTTTTTTAACAAAGAAAGAATGGGCTGTTACCGCGGAAAAGTTCGAGTGGAAAACGGAAAAATCACCTCAGTTTTTCTGCAATACTCAGATGATTCTTATGTGCTTTACGAAGATACTTTTCACAACGCAATGAAAACGGCACCAATTATTAAAAGCGGCATTTCTGAAATGATTTATTCGGCAAAGGGGGAATCGTTCAAAATCGTTTTTGTGGACCAGCTAAAACCAAAAACGAGTGGTCAAATTTTGAATAATCTATTGGAATCGAAGGATCTTCAGTGTGTTTTAATCACTAAAAATCCATTGAATTTTTACTCAACTTCTTCCTGTTTGCACATTGTTCATGATTTCAATGTTCAACATGCAAACAAAAATCTTATTTTTACATCGTTTACTGATTTGAATAGTCGCATTTGTGCTTTTGAATCATTGAACAAAACACTGCTTAATTAAACCGTATACCCATGAGAAAAAGTCTTGCATTAATCGTGATTCTGATGTTTTCATTTCTTTCCCAAGCACAGGAAAGTTGTTTTACCAAACTGGAGCAAGCATTCCTTAAGCGTGGTGCATATCCTGTCGGAGATGACAACCACAACAATGTGATTTTGAGTTTCTTCAACAGTGATGGCTCATCAACGTGTGTAACAGGTCGTGTGCGTGTTGAAAACGGAAGAATTGTGCACATTGCGGTATATTATGATGATGGAACGTATGGCCCATTTGAAAAGCCATTCTCAAATGATAAAAAGAATACACCAACCATTGCAAATGGAATTTCTGAGATGATTTACACTTCAGACAATGAAAAATTTAAAGTGGTGTTTATTGAGAAATTAAAGCCGAAACAAAAGGCACTCAAGGAATACGAACTTCCAACAGATCTTTAAGAAAACAGGTCCCGGTTTAATACTGGGATTTTTTTTGTCATGGCTATGAAGAATTTTCAGGGAAAAGTCGTTTGGATCACTGGAGCCTCCTCAGGCATTGGTGCTGAGTTATCAAAACAATGCGCAGAGGCAGGCGCCATTGTCGTCTTGTCCGGGAGAAATCAAAACAGTCTTGAACTGGTGAAACAGAAACTTTTGCACCCAGAATCTCATTTGATTGTGCCGCTCGATTTGGAACATGCTGACAATTTTAAGGAATTGGCCGCTTCGCTTATTGCGCAAGTAAATCGAATAGATGTCCTGATCAATAACGGTGGTATTAGCCAGCGGGGTACAGCATTTGACACAGATGAGTCCGTAGACCGCAGGATCATGGAGGTCAATTATTTTGGAAATATCGCCTTGTCAAAAGCTGTTTTGCCCTACATGCGAAATCAAGGTGGTGGACATATCGTGGTCTTGTCAAGTATTGCAGGAAAATTCGGGTTTTTCCTTCGCTCCGCCTACAGCGCCTCGAAACATGCGCTTCATGGATTTTATGAAAGTTTAATGCTCGAGGAGGAACAAAACGGGATCAAGGTGACCATAGCCTGTCCGGGAAAAATTAATACAAACATTTCCTTGAATGCCTTGAATTCAGACGGTGAGAGTCATGGTGTGATGGATCACAATCAAGAAACGGGGATGTCTGCTGAAGAATGCGCACGCATCATGTTGCACGCTGTCTTGAAAGGAAAGAAGGAGGTGCTCATTGGAAACAAGGAAGTTAAGGCTGTGACGCTGAAACGTTTTTTCCCAGGGCTTTTTTGGAAAATTATTCGCAAACAATCCGCAACGTGAGAATTTTACTCATTTTACTCATTAGTTTGCTTGTTTCAACCGGCAACATTAACGCCTGTTGTGGAGCCGGTCAATACCGCATTTTCCCTTTAGGAGTCGTTAAAAATAAAGCTGTATGTGCCGTCTTTGAAATAGGACGATATTGCGAGGAGGAGTTTTATGATTATTCTTGGGGAGGAAAGTTGTGCTTGGCGCTTCAGTCGGGAGATTCTCTGGAAATACTAAGCGAAGTTGCCCCAACCATTGAATTTCAAGAGTGTATTTGTACGCCTGATGAACTTGAACAGAAATCAGAATACATAAATTACATGTCAGTGTTCATGGATTCTGCTCTTTTACATGCAAAAAAGTTGAAAGGATTTGAAGCCTTTGAACGCATGGAATACATGGCCACTGAAGCGGAATTTTCTAAAAACAATGTACAGCTCAAAAATGATCAATTGGAGGTCAGAGATTTTTCTTGTTTCTTTAAATTCGAAGCTATGAACTGCGAATATCTTTCAATGATTCGAGAGGTACGGTTCTATTATCTCA
>JBILBT010000286.1:0-3959 GCA_044353545.1 Crocinitomicaceae bacterium
GAAGCGTACGATTTTTTGGTCAGGTAGTGAAGTTCGAGATCTGCTCGTTGCGCTTTAATGGCGCGAAGGAGGGGTGTCGTTAAGACAATGTCACCAATGGAGCTGAAACGAACGACGAGGATTTTCACGCAGTAAAGATATTCATTTCACAGACAATCAGAGTGACTTGTATTGCTCATAAAGAAGCGACATGAATGCGTGACAACGTTTCTTTTCTTTTTCAATATGCTGTGCATCGAAGGTGTTTTCTTGGAACATTTTTCCGTCCATGTGCCACGTAAAATGCCCTTTAGGCGTTACCCAACCGTATCCTCGGATGACGGTATGCAAAGCAAATTGCGGAACGTTTGGATTAAGTAAGTCCTTACTCCATGTGTACTGTTTTACATCGCCATGCATCTGACGCAGAAGCGTTGTGGCAATATCAGATTGCGATCCTACGGCATCGATGCGTGTGCCGCGGTATTCTTTTTTAATGGGTTCACCAAAAATCAGGAGTGGAATCCGAAAGAATTGAGCCACACTTGGGTTTGTGTTGAACGGCGAGGCATGACCATGGTCGGCGACTAAAACGAAAATCGTATTCTTGTACCATTTTTCCTTTTTGCAGGCCTTAATGAAATTATTTAAGCAATAGTCCGCATAGAACACCGACGACATAAATTTCGCTTCGGCACCTTTCCACTTGGGTGCTTTTCCTTCGGGAAAATCATATGGCGAATGGGTACTTCCTGTAAATGCGCAGTGCATGAATGGCCCTTTCGTGTGGTTGATTTTTTTGAGCAATAAGGAGTATAAGGCTTCGTCGTAATAGTTGAGTTTACCGTGTGGAAGGTGCGCAGGAAATTCATTTTCATCTTCAACAACATCAAAACCATGGTCGATGAAAAATCCTCCGATGTTTCCGTATTTTAAATCTCCAGAAAAAAGGTAATGCGAAGTATATCCCCACTTCTTAAGGTCTTGATTGATCGATGGAAGTTTTCGGTGTTTGTCAGGCTGCATGGAAATAGAGATTTCTGGCAAGGCAGGATACCCCGCGAAGATGCTGGCATTGCCAATTTCTGAAGTGCTGCCCGCGGCATAAATGTTTGTGAAGAGCACACCGTTTTTTGCCAAGGCATCAAAATGCGGAGTTGCACCACGGCCATTGTTGAGGCATCCTACGGCATCTGCTGTCCAGCTTTCCAATACAATAAAAACAACATTTGGCCGATCGTTTTTAAGAATGTCAACAGCATGTTGTCTTGGGTAAGTGTACAAGTCTTTAAGCAATCGCTTACTTTTTTTCTCGGCAATGTGCGGAAACAAGTTACCGATTTCACTGCGGTTGTAGAGCATAAAGCTCTTTGTAAAATAGTAGACTGAATTGACAGACAAGTCATTCGACACATAGTTTTTTGAATAATAGGCGGCATCGATGTTGATGGGGATTTGTTGGAATCCACCACGGCCTAGAACCACAAATAATCCAGTGAAAAAGCTCAGAAGAGCGATGGAAAGTGGTGCTGCAATGTACCATGCTTGATTCGGGCTTGAAGTTTTTCTAGGATAGAGTTTTTTCAAGATGAACAATCCGATGACTGTTTCAATCACCGCATAGATGATGAACCAAATGGTCATGCTGTAGTCGGCTGTGCGCACCACTTCATCCGGATTTAATAAATGTGTGAAAACGCGTGTATTCAACTTATGATTCCATTCGGGGTAGGCATTGATTTCACCACCATGAATCATAGCGCACAAAATGATTTCGATAAGCATAACTCCGAAAAAAAGTTTTCTGTGCCATGGGCTTTTGAAGAAAATTCCGGTGATCAGGATGACCAGCGGCAACAAACTCAAAAGTCCTGCGGTGGCTAAATCCAAGCGCAAGGAAAAGATAAAGGCCTGAAACCATTCTCCCCACGAAATATCCGTGAATTTATCGTAGTTGTGCAGGGAGAAGATGATGCGTTGCACATCAAATAACAGAATCCAGAATAGGAGGAGCTTCAATACATCAATAATGGTGCGCTTCGCGTCTTGCATGGTGCAAAGATAGGCGAAAGCAGTTGAATAGAACTTATGTTACACAGTGTTGGATATTCTTCACTTAAATTTGCTTGGGTCTTTTAAACAAGCCGCTGAATTCACTAAATTTAAGAACATCAATACACAATGAAATGGGAAAGTTCCAAGAAATCATAAAAGCTGATATACCGACTTTGGTGGATTTTTACGCCACTTGGTGTGGTCCGTGCAGAACCATGCAACCGGTATTGGATCAATTGAAACACGAGATGGGAAATGAAGTTCGAATCTTAAAAATTGATGTGGACAAGAACACAGAAATTGCCGATAAGTTTAAGATTCGAGGTGTTCCAACCTTTATTTTGTTCAAGTCTGGCGAAATTTTGTGGAGACAGAGTGGCGGAATGGACATCAACACTTTGAAATCGAAAATTAAATCAACAATTTAATTCGAAATACTGAACCACTAGTGTCCCATTAAATTATAAAGTTTCTCTTTTAATTAATTGAAATTTAGTTACATAGATTTTTCAATTAAACGGATTTCATTTTGAAATCTTAAAGAGTTTTGCAAATGCACAAGGACAAATACGTTTTCTCTCAACTTGCATGCTACTCATCTGAATTTGAAACCGATCTTGAACATTTAAGTAACACATGCTTTTGCATTATTTTTACATAAATATACGGGATTTGTTCGTGGTTTTTAAACGTTTAGCGCTATATTTATTATGTGATTGGTGTGTTTTTTTTACAAACTGCCGTTTGCATTCATTGGTAAAAGACGATAGAAACTAAAAATAACAAATTTAACAGGCGAAACCCTTTTGGTCATTTAAGCAGAGTAGGGCAAAAATTTATAACAGATAAACCATGGAAAAAAACAATTTAAGTTTAACGACAATTATCGGCAGTCAAGTTTGGACAAGCAAAAACCTTGATGTGAGTACCTACCGCAATGGTGATGCAATACCACAGGTGCAAGACCCAAACGCTTGGGCAGAATTAACTACCGGTGCTTGGTGTTATTATGATAACGATTCATCCAATGGCACAAAACACGGTAAGCTATATAACTGGTATGCGGTAAATGATCCGAGGGGTCTCGCGCCTGATGGATACCACATACCGACAGAAGCTGAATGGAAAATCCTTATTGATTTTCTCGGCGGTAAAGACGAAGCAGGAAAGAAAATGAAAAGTACCAGTGGATGGGAGCATGATTATATTTACGACATCAGCGGCAACGGTAACAACTCAAGCGGATTTGCAGGTCTTCCTGGTGGTTATCGCGATGACGCTGGAACGTGCGATTTTCTGGGTTACTATGGTTATTGGTGGAGTTCTACAGAGTTTTATAAAACCCGATCCGAGGCCTGCAGCCTGCAATCGGATAAGGATCGTGTAAGGAGAGAAACGCCTGTCAAGTCTGAAGGGTTATCTGTCCGTTGTCTTTGTGATCACGCGCTAAATCAACAAACAGAAGTTCTTAAAACTGGAGCAGAAAGTTTAAGTCATATGGATTTGGGCGGAGGCGGAATGAATCCTGCAGGCATGATGAATAATATGGGACAGAATATGAATCAACAACAAAACACACCACCACCACCACCACCACCGACAATCGCTTATAGTGTTTCCGTAAACGGTCAAACAGCGGGACCTTTCAATTTGCAACAACTACAACAAATGGTTCAAAACGGACAACTTACACATAACACTCACGTTTGGAAACAAGGCATGGCAGGTTGGGAAATTGCTGGTAATGTTCAAGAACTTTCAAATTTGTTTGGTGCAGTTCCATCCCCACCTCCACCAATAGTATAAGTTTTGATTTCATCCAATGATTTGTTTTTGCCTTTCGATACTGAACCTAAAATTCATTATTAAAAAAAGTTTAGTAAAGACCATATTGTGTTTTGTGTAACCTTGTCGCCTTGAATGCG
>JBILBT010000287.1:0-3941 GCA_044353545.1 Crocinitomicaceae bacterium
ATTGCTCATCGACAACCCTAAACTAGATATCGAAATGGGCTCACATACCGATGCACGTGGAAGCGACCAATACAATACCGTGCTTTCGGACAAGCGCGCGTATGCTGCCGTGCAGTATTTAATTTCCAAAGGCATTGATTCGGCGCGACTGACCTATCATGGCTACGGCGAAACAATACATGTGAATAGTTGTACAAACGATGTGAATTGTAGCGATGAAATGCACCAACAAAACAGGCGCACGGAGTTTAAAGTGAAGCGAATAAACAAGTAAGAAATGAACCCCGGCACTGTTCGGGGTTTTCTTTTTGTCGTATCTTTCGGCCACAAACAATGTCATGCGTTTTTTCAAATACCTCTTCAACTGCTTACTTATACTCATCTCCCATTTGTCAATGGCGCAAGAAGTTATTGCGACTTCAGGTATGTATGGGACACATTCAACAGGCTCCTTATCCATTACGATTGGCGAAACAATTACTGAAACAGACATCAGCAGCAGTGGAATCCTCACCCAAGGCTTTCAGCAAAATTATGAATCAATTTTGGCCCTTCCCGAAAATGAAATCGATGCCATTCTCCTCTACCCGAACCCCTTTACGACTCATTTTTTCGTAGAAGGAAATTTCGAGGAAAGTACGCGCATCTTCATTTACGATGTTTCGTTCAGATTGATTGAGCAAAAAACCTTGAACAGCGCTCATGCTTGTCAAATAGAGATCAGCGACAAAGCCTGTTCTGAATACTTTGTTTATCTGTCACAGCCAGATCAACTTCCTCGTTTTATCGGAAAACTAATCCACACAATCCCATGAAATTGCGCCATTATTCCGGGTTGATTTTCATCCTGTTTTTCATCATTTCAATCGGCCATACCCAGGTGCCTCAGCGCTTTAAATACCAATCTATTGCCAGAAATACCTCTGGTATTGTGCTCGCAAATTCGGCGGTTAGTATCCGCATCAGCATTCACGACGAAACACCAAATGGAACAGTTGTTTTTCAAGAAACACACAACAGTACCACCAATGAATTTGGACTTTTCACTCTTTCTATCGGCGGTGGAACTCCACTCATTGGCGCAATAAACACGGTGGATTGGCCCACTGGCGCGAAGTTTATTGAAATAGAAGGCGATCTGTCTGGTGGAACCAATTACAACAATTTCGGCACCACAGAACTATTGAGTGTACCCTACGCTCTTCATGCGGGCACATCAGGCACACCACTGTTACCCAATGGAACGCAAGTTGGTAACACCACTTTTTGGAATGGAAATGAATGGGTGGTAGACGATTACAATCTTTTCAATGCTGGTGGAATGATTGGTGTTGGAACCAACAACCCACTTCAAAAGCTCGATGTCAATGGCAACATCACCATCCCTTTGGACAGCAGTTACATGATCAATAACAAGAAAATCCTTTGGGCACGTGGAACCGGAAATATCATTGTGGGGAACAATGCTGGTGCGGCTTTAACGATTGGAGTAAACAACTCATTTTTTGGGTTTAACGCAGGACTCAACAATTCCGTTGGATCACAAAACACCTTTCTAGGCACAGAAACAGGCGTTGCAAATCTAGATGGAACAATGAACTCATTTGTTGGTCGTCGCGCTGGTTTAGCAAATACGAACGGAAGTGAGAACACATTCTTAGGCGCCTATGCTGGCCAGTCAAATACCGAAGGGATGCACAACACATTTTCGGGAGTAACTACGGGCACATCAAATACCTTGGGATCAGAAAATGCATTTTACGGCGCGCATGCAGGGTATTTCAGCACCCTTGGAAACAACAATACGTTTATTGGAAATTTTGCAGGCCAATTTAACTCAACAGGAAGTTATAATACCTATTTGGGATTTGGTGCAGATGCGATTTCGGGTTCTATCAGCAATGCCACAGCCATAGGTTATGGAGCAATTGTACAAGCGAACAATAGTGTTCATATTGGAAATTCAGCTGTAACTATGATTGGTGGTCCAGTGAGTTGGAGTACGTTGTCTGACAAGCGCATGAAAAACCATATTCGTCCGTTGAATGCAGGATTGGATTTTGTGCTACAACTTAAACCCGTCACCTACACTTACATCACCAAAGGACAAGAAGGCATTCGCTATTCCGGTCTTTTGGCGCAAGATGTCGAGAAAATAATTGACAAGATGGGCCTTGAATTTAGTGGGATCGTGAAACCTCAGAATGAAAATGACCATTATTCTATTCGTTATGCCGAATTTGTTTTGCCCCTCATCAATGCCGTGCAAGAGCAGCAAGTTATAATTGACGCTCTTCTAAAACGCATCGAAGCATTAGAAGCCATTGAAAAAAATTAATGGTGTAATGAAAAAAACTTATATCTTGATGCAACAAATTGGAAATCCTTTCGTCTAATTTTTGGTTTTCATACCTTTACACACAAACTACTATCACTGAAATGAGAAAACTATCGTTCATCCTCGTGTTCATTTTGAGCCTATTCGCTCCTAAAGCAAACGCATGTTCACCATGTGGCGCATTGTCCAATGTTACACAAACTATCAATGGCAACACCCTAGATTTGACATTTTCATCCAACGCTGGGTGGCAATGTTGTTATACGGTGAACATTGAAATTGTTTGCTCGAATGGGGCTTTTACAGGTGTGGCCACACATTTTTCATCTGAAATTTGCATCAATGGAGGAAGCTGTTCATCGTGCACCGTAACGGGTACATACCCTTATCCGACGACGTCCATTGACTTGACATCACTCTGCCCGGGAACATACAAATGGAGAGCTTGGGAAACGCCATGTTACATCTACACCCCTGAGCAAACGTTTACTGTGGCCGGTGAAAGTCCAATTCAAGTTGGTGTGAACTTATCGGAAGATACTCTTTGTATTTCAGAATCTTCTCAATTTTCGACGACAGCAACCAGCGGATGCAGTGGAGGAACCTATTCGTATGAATGGTCTCCAGCAACAGGTCTAAACAATGCTGGCATAGCGAATCCAATTGCCACACCATCTACAACAACGACGTATACTGTAACAGTGACTGAAAATGGCTCATGTACTGCACCTCAAACGGCTTCAGTGACCTTGAATGTTGCTCCAATGCCTACCGCTACCATTGGGCAAAACAGTGCGCTGTGCGAAGATACAGGTCCAAGTCCGACCATCACCTTCAATGGTTCGTCGGCTACGGCGCCGTACATTATCAATTATTCACTCAACGGTGTGACTCAGCCCCCGATCATAACCATCGGCAATTCAAACTCCTTCACCTTCCCAACGGATACACCTGGAACTTATGTGTTCACCTTGATCGATGTCACTGAGGGTAGTGCAAATCAATGTTCGCAGCCACAAACAGGAACAGCAACCATTACGATTTGGCCGAATCCTGTTGTAAATGCCGGTCAAGACATCATCTTGTGCGAACCCGGAGGTACATCTCCTTCTGATGTGACCCTAACGGGAACAGGAGCTACAACATATACCTGGGACAATACAGCTGTAAACGGTGTTCCATTCACACCACCGGCAGGAACGACTTTATTTACCGTTACAGGAACCGATGCCAATGGATGTACAGATACCGATCAAGTTTCGGTCACTTCCTTGCCACAACCTGTTGCGAATGGAAATCCAAGTGATACTTATGGAAATGTCCCAATGACTATAGATTTCACGAATCTCTCCGCTTATGCCTCCAATTATCTTTGGGATTTTGGAAATGGGCAAACCATAGACACAAACTCGACGACGACGGTGACAACAAACTACAACGTTCCTGGCATTTACACGATCGTTTTAACCGCATCCAATGGAATTTGTACCGACACGTGGGATACCATCGTTGAAGTTTTGCCTCCAATGATTGTAACGCCACCAAACATATTCACACCAAATGACGATAGTGCCAATGACCAGTATTTTGTTGATGTAAAATA